>JAWLGG010000186.1:0-6168 GCA_041685155.1 Chromatocurvus sp. | reverse complement strand
CCGAAGATGTCGGTGCCGATGCGCACCATCGTGGCACCTTCGGCGATGGCGCTTTCGAGATCCGCGGACATGCCCATGGACAGGGTATCCATCTGCGGTGCAATCTCGCGCAGCTCGCGAAACAGCGCCGCCACCCGGGCAAAGGCGGCGCGCTGGGCGGCCGTGTCATCCGTCGGCGCGGGAATCGCCATGAGACCGCGCAGACGCAGGCGCGGCAGTGCCAGGACGGCGCGCGCCAGCGCCGCGACATCGCCGGGGGCGACGCCGGATTTGCTGTCTTCCCCCGAGACATTGACCTGCAGGCAGATATCCAGCGGCGGCAGGTCGTCCGGGCGCTGCTCGCTCAGGCGGCGCGCGATCTTCTCGCGGTCGACGCTGTGCACCCAGTCGAAGTGCCCGGCAATGGCACGGGTTTTGTTGGACTGTATCGGCCCGATGAAATGCCAGTGGGCCTCGAGGTCGCCGGTGGCCTCGATTTTTTCCAGCGCCTCCTGCAGGTAGTTCTCGCCGAGATGCCGGACACCCGCTGAGACGGCGGCGCGAACCTCGTCTGCGTCGCGGGTCTTGCTCACGGCCATGAGGATAATGTCGTCCGCCCGCCGCTGAACTTTTTCGGCGGCGGTGCTTACCCTTTTGCGCACGTTTGCTATATTGAGGCGAATGCGTTCTGCGTCCATGCCGGCATGGTAGCCGATACCGGTGCGGGCGACGACTGGCCGGCGGAAAAAACGCCATTGCTGCGGCGCGGACGCCCCGAGGGCGTCCGGCTATCGGTCTGACAAGGGGAAAATCACGGAATGGATATCACCGAACTGCTTGCCTTCAGTGCGAAACAGGGCGCCTCGGACCTGCACCTCTCTGCCGGCCTGCCGCCCATGATCCGCGTCGATGGCGATGTGCGTCGTATCAACCTGCCGCCGCTGGAGCACAAGCAGGTGCACGACCTCATCTACGACATCATGAACGACAAGCAGCGCAAGGACTTCGAGGAGTTCCTCGAGACCGACTTCTCCTTCGAGGTTCCCGGCGTGGCCCGCTTCCGGGTCAACGTCTTCAACCAGAACCGCGGCGCCGGCGGCGTGTTCCGGACCATTCCCTCCAAGGTGCTGTCCATGGAGGATCTGGGCATGGGCCAGGTATTCCGCGACATCTGCATGATGCCGCGGGGACTGGTGCTGGTCACCGGGCCCACGGGCTCGGGCAAGTCGACCACGCTGGCCGCGATGATCGACTACATCAACGACAACAAGTACGAGCACATCCTCACCATCGAGGACCCGATAGAATTCGTGCACGAGAGCCGCAAGTGCCTGATGAACCAGCGCGAGGTGCACCGGGATACCCTGGGCTTTGCAGAGGCCCTGCGCTCGGCCCTGCGCGAAGACCCGGACATCATCCTGGTTGGCGAGATGCGCGACCTGGAGACTATACGCCTGGCGCTGACCGCCGCGGAAACCGGCCACCTGGTATTCGGCACCCTGCATACAACGTCGGCGGCCAAGACCATCGACCGCGTGATCGACGTGTTTCCCGCGGCGGAGAAATCCATGGTGCGATCCATGCTTTCCGAATCGCTGCAGGCGGTTGTTTCGCAGACGCTGCTCAAGCGGGCCGTGGGCGGGCGCGTGGCGGCTCACGAAATCATGCGTGCCACCTCGGCCATCCGCAACCTGATCCGCGAGGACAAGGTGGCGCAGATGTACTCGGCGATCCAGACCGGCCAGGCGGTGGGCATGCAGACCATGGACCAGTGTCTCAAGGAACTGGTCAACAAGCGCGTGATCAGCCGCGACGTCGCGCGGGAGAAAGCGCGTATTCCCGAGGATTTCTGATCGTCAATCTGAAATGACCACATGAGGCACGGCAATGATCTTTGATGACCTGTTGGCGGAAATCGTCGAGCGCCGCGCCTCGGATGGCTTTATCACTGCCCGCGCCGCGCCGGCGATCAAGGTGGACGGCGAGATCTTCTCACTGGAAATGGATGCGCTCGACGAGGATTCGGCGCGGGAGCTGGTTCTGTCGACCATGACCGAGGACCAGCGGGCGCAGTTCCTGAGGCACAACGAGTGCAACTACGCCCTTCAGTCCGACGCCTACGGCCGCTTTCGCCTCAGCGCCTTCCTCCAGCGCGGACGCTGCGGCCTGGTGGTACGGCGCATCCAGACTCGCATTCCCCGCGTCGACGAACTCGGCCTGCCCCCCATCGTCGCCCGGCTGGCCATGCTCAAGCGGGGGCTGGTGATTTTCGTCGGTGGTACAGGCACCGGGAAATCCACCTCCCTCGCCGCGATGGTGGGACATCGCAATCGCCATTCCCGGGGGCATATTCTCAGCATCGAGGACCCCATCGAGTTCCTGCACGACCACGCGGGCTGCCTGATCACCCAGCGCGAGGTGGGAATGGATACCGAGTCCTTTGAGGTCGGCCTGCAGAATGCGCTGCGCCAGGCGCCGGATGTGATCATGATCGGCGAGGTGCGTTCCGCCGAGACCATGCAGCACGCCATTACCTTTGCCGAGACGGGCCACCTTTGCCTGTGCACCCTGCACGCCAACAATGCCAACCAGGCCCTCGATCGCATCCTCAGCTTTTTCCCGTCGGACATGCAGAACCAGGTGTGGATGGACCTGTCCCTGACCCTCAAGGCAATGGTTGCGCAGCAGCTGCTGCCGCGCAGGACCGGCGAGGGGCGCGTGCCTGTCATGGAGGTGATGCTCAATTCGCCGCTGGTGGCCGATCACATCCGCAACGGCAAGGTGCACCTGATCAAGGAAGTCATGTCGAAGTCCACCGAGCAGGGCATGCAGACCCTGGACCAGTCGTTGCTCGCGGCCTACCGGGAGGGGCTTATTTCCGCGGAGGAGGCGGTGCGCTGCGCGGACTCGGCCAACGATGTGCGCCTGGGCATCAAGATGCACGACAAGGGCACCCGGAGCGCTGCCGCGGTCTCCAGTGTGGATCTCAGCGTCGACGACAGCTGAACCGGGTCAGCCGCCGCGCTCGGCCATCCACCCCTGAAGAATCAGCTCCGCGGCCAGGCTGTCTACCGGCTCGCGGCGATAGTCCCCGCCGTGCCCCCGTTCGCGCTGTTCCTGCTTGACCGCAAAGCTGGTCAGGCGCTCGTCCCCCATTTCCACCGGCAGACCGAAGCGCCCGTGCAGGCGCCGGGCGAAGCGTCGCGCGCGCTCCGTCATGTCGCTGCTGCTGCCGTCCATGTTCAGCGGGTCGCCCACCAGAAGCAGGTCGGGCCGCCACTCGGCAATCAGGCCGGCGACGCTGTCCCACTGCGGCTGTCCCTCGCGGGCGCGCAGCACGACGAGCGGCTGGGTGGTGAACAGGGTGCAGTTACCCACGGCCACGCCGATCTGGCGCAGGCCAAAATCGAATGCCATGACGCTGCGGGGAAGGTTCAGTGCAGCGCGTCCGTCAGGCGTGCCCGGCCTGGGCGCTGATCAGGTTCATGTCGATGCCGAGCGCCGCAGCCGCGGCCTGCAGGCGCTGCTCCGGTGGGGTATGAAAGATGATGCCGTGGTCGGCGGGCAGGGTCAGCCAGCTGTTACTGCTGATTTCCTCCTCCAGCTGCCCGGCGGACCAGCCGGCGTAGCCCAGGGCGACCAGGTATTCACCCGGCCCCTCGCCGCCGGCAATCGCGCGCAGAATGTCCTGGGAAGTGGTCAGCAGCATCCCGGGGGTGACCCGAAGGGTCGCGTCCCACTCGCTCGCGCAGGGCCGGTGCAGTATGAATCCGTGGTCCGTCTGTACGGGACCGCCGGCCATGACCGGTATCTCGCTGAAGCCACCGGGGGCGTTGATCTCGAGGTGCTCGAAAATCTCGGCGAGGTTCAGATCCAGCTCGCGGTTGATCACGATACCCATGGCGCCGGCCTCGCCGTGCTCGCAGATGTAGGTAACGCTGTGCGCGAAAATGCCCTCGTCGAGGCCGGGCATGGCCAGCAGGAAGTGATCCCGCAGGCAGTGGCTGCTGTGATGTATGGCGTGTCTGGCTGGCATGGCGGCAGTCGTTGAGTCCTTAACCTGAGCTTAGCGCGTTTCGCTCGAATTTCCACGTGCGCAGGATCTCGAGCTTGTCGGCGGTCGCCCGGAGTTCCGGTGGAAACGGTGCATAGGGGGCGGCCATGCGTACAATCCGTATGGCTGCCTCATCCAGCACCGCGTAGCCGGAGGAGGACAGCAGTTCGACGTTCTCCAGGCTGCCGTCGCTGCGGATCGTCACCAGCAGGCGCAGACTGCCGTACATGCCATAGCGCACCGAGGCTTCCGGATAGTAGGTGTTGCCGACGGCCTCGAGGCGCCGCCGCCAGTCCTGCAGATAAGCAGCGTCCGCGGCGCTTTGAGCCGCCACCGAGGTCAGGCGGCGCACCCGCGGCGCGCGGGACGAGGCCTCCTCGCGATTGTGCAGGGAGGCCTCGAGTGCGGCCAGCCTTTCCTGCAGCTGCTGCAGTCGATCCTGCGACGGCGAGGGTTCTGCGTCGCCCGCTGTGTTGTCCGACTGCTGCACACGATAGCGGCTGTTTCGCGAGGCGCTGACCGTCTCCTCTACAGCCGCCTGCGGCGCCGAGCCGGCCCGGGAGGCCTGCTGGTCCTGTGGCGCCGGAAGCGGCGGCGCCAGCGACGGAGCGGCCCGGGCGGCCTGCTCGCGCTCGCCGCGATTCCCGGAGGCAAGCTGGTTTTCCTGGGCGATATGCGAGGCCGTCACGGGGCGGCTGGATACCGTCTGTACCAGGGTGACCTCCATGGGTTTGCCCTGGTTGCGGGCAGCCAGTGACTGGAAGGTGACGCCGAAGATGATCAGGGCGTGCAGGGCGGCGGCGGCCAGCAGCGCCAGGCCCAGCCGGTCGCGGGTGGTGTCTGCGGCCGACAGCGGGGCCATGTTCAGCGGCGGCCCCCCTCCCGTAGCTCACTCTCCAGGCAGTCCATGAGCCGGCCGCCGATATCCAGGTCCTGGGCGCTGTCCAGCTCGCGGATGCAGGTGGGGCTGGTGACGTTGATCTCGGTGAGATAGTCACCAATCACGTCCAGGCCCACGAATAGCAGGCCCTTTTCCACCAGCGTCGGGGCCACCTGTGCGGCAATCCATCGGTCGCGCTCGCTCAGCGGCTGCGCCCGTCCGGTGCCGCCGGCGGCGAGGTTGCCGCGGGTCTCGCCCCGGGACGGCAGGCGCGCCAGGCACCAGGGCACCGGCTCGCCCCTGATCATGAGGATGCGCTTGTCGCCCTCGCTGATCTCGGGGATGTAGCGCTGGGCCATGATGGTGCGCGACCCGTGCTCGGTGAGGGTCTCCAGAATTACCGAGAGGTTCGGATCCCCGGGCCCGACGCGGAAGATCGAGGCGCCGCCCATGCCGTCCAGGGGTTTGTAGATGACGTCGTGGTGCTCGTGGTAAAAGGCCCGCAGCCGCGCCATGTCCCCGCTCACCAGCACCGGTGGGCAGCACTGTGGGAACTGGTTGGCGAACATCTTCTCGTTGCAGTCGCGCAGGGACTGGCAGCGGTTCACCACCAGTGTGCCGAGGCGCTCTGCGGCCTCCAGGATATAGGTGTTGTAGACGTATTCGTTGTCGAAGGGCGGGTCCCGGCGCATGAGGATCACGTCCAGGTCGGCGAGGTTGCGGTCCCCACCGCTACCGAGATCGAACCAGTGCCGCGAGTCCCGGTGCACTTCCAGGGGCGTCATGAAGGCCCGCGGCACGCCCTGTACCAGCGACAGATGCCGCGGCTCCATGTACCAGAGCTCCCACTCCCGGTCCTGCGCCGCCCAGAGCATGGCCAGGGTGCTGTCCTTCTTGTAGGAGATGTTGGCGATGGGATCCATCACCACGCCGATGCGGATTGTCATGCGAGGGGTCTGCCTTTGTAGGTTGTCGATAAGCTACGTGCTGCGGCGGTCGGGCGCAAGAGACGGTGCGTTATGGGCAGGCTGTGCTTGCCTCGGGCTAAAAGTGATACTAAAGTGCCACTCTGAGTTCTGTGCAGGATGCTCCCCATGAGAGTCGAGCTGGTTACCAACCTCAAGCGCCAGGCCACGAAGATTCTGGCAGAACTGCGCGTATCCAGGGAGCCGGTGCTGATCACGGAACACGGTCAGCCATCGGCATACCTGGTCGATGTTCAGGACTACGAGTTCATGCAGCACCGCCTCCGTCT
>JAWLGG010000185.1:0-6179 GCA_041685155.1 Chromatocurvus sp. | reverse complement strand
GGCCCGAGCAAAGCATGACCCGTGTCCTGCCCCACGGGCACGACTTCATAGAGGCGGTAGGGGTGTTTGGCCTCAACTCGCTGACAGGCTATTTCGGCATCCGCGAGATCGGCGCGATACAGCCAGGCGATCAGGTGCTGGTTTCCGGTGCCGCCGGCTCGGCAGGCTCGGTGGCTGCCCAGGTGGCAAGGCTGGGTGGCTGCCGGGTGGCTGGCATCGCCGGTGGCTCGGAGAAATGCCGCTGGTTGCTGCAGGATTGCGGTCTTGATGCGGTGATCGACTACAAGTCTGAAGACGTTCGCGCACGCATCGGCGAATTGTTTCCCGATGGCATCAACGTGTTTTTCGACAACGTCGGCGGAGACATTCTGCAGGCAGCCGTGGACAACATGGCAGAGTTCGGCCGCATAGTGCTCTGCGGCCAGATTGCAAGCTACAACGACAACGTCGCTCCGGAAGGACCCCGCAACATGATGCGCCTGATTTACGGTGGAATTCGCATGCAGGGTTTTCTGGTCGGTCACTTTGCCGAGCAATTTGACGCGGCCTTGCACGACCTCACGGAGTGGGAGCGCAGCGGTCGCCTGGCACACCGGGAAGATGTCCGCCGCGGCTTTGCCTCAATCCCGTCAGCCTTCAACTCCCTGTTCGACGGCAGTAATGCCGGCACGCTGATCGTCGATATCGACGACTGATCGCATCCGTACCGCCGCGGCAGAGACCGCGGCGGCAGACAGACCTTAGCCCGCGAATACCACTAGAAAGATACCCGCATCGTCACGCCGTACCAGCGCGGCATCTGCAGCGTCACCTCACCCGAGTTACCTACACCGGCAAGGTCGAACTTGTTGGTCGCGTGGCGGCTGTCGAACACGTTGTTGACCCAGGCGCTGACCGACCACTGCTGGTTGAGCGGTGCATAGCCGAGCAGCACATCGGTCTGGAACAGCGATCCCATCTCTGTCGAGCGGTTGTTCAGCGAGTCGCGGTGCATGGATGTGCGACCATGACTGGTCTGTTGCAGGCGCATTTCGCCACCAAAGGCACTCCAGTTATAGCGGGCCATGAGGTTACCGGTAAAGTCCGGCGCCAGCGGGAGATCCAGATCGCCGGTAAACGGTACAGCGCCGGTGGGATTGGAGATATCCTTGACTTCGGTGTCGAGAATACCGATACCCCCGGAGATCACCAGCCCTTCTATCGGGTTGGCGGTCAGCTCCAGTTCGCCGCCGACGACAGTTGCATCATTGTTGGTTACCAGGTTAGTGATGTTCACGAAGCTGGTGTTCTGCATGTCCTTGTAGTCGTAGTAGAAGACCGCACCGTTAAGGCGCGCCATACCGTCCAGCAGGGTTGCCTTGAAGCCGATCTCATAGGCGTTGTTGGTCTCTTCATCGTATTTGCGCACGTCCGGCGCGAGACCGGTGACATTGCCGGTGATGAAGCCGCCGCTCTTGACGCCGCGCCGATAGGCGCCGTAGATCAGCAGATCGTTGTTCGGTCGGTAGTTGAGCTCCAGGTTGGTGTTTACCAGGCCTTTGTCGAAGACCGCCAGATCGCCATGCAGGTTGCGGTTGAGCTGCGTGATCGCTGAGCCGGGGCTGTTGCGAATGGTGCTGCCGATCGCGTTGAACTGGGCGAGATTGGTCGGCTTGGGCGTGTCGAGGGGCACGGTGCCAAAGCCGTCCAGGGCATTCACTTCCTTGTCATCCCGCGTGTAGCGGGCGCCGAGAATCAGTGTCATCTTCGGCGAAAAATCGTATTCACCCTGCGCGAAAACGGCCCAGCTTTCGAGCGTCTGCTGATCAAAATAACTCTCCGCCAGAAGCCCACCGGGGACGGGGGTAACCTCCTCGCTGAAGAACAGTGGTGTGGTGGAGCGGGTGAAAAGGTCCTGGTCAAGGTAGTTGGCGCCTGCAGTGACACGCCAGTTCGTCTCTTCATAGGAGGCGCGGATCTCCGCCGTCCAGTGTTCGGATTCGCCGTCATTGCTGAACAGGCAGAGCGGGTCCGGTCCGTTGTCGCAGTCCTCGACCTCGAACTTCTCACTCTTCAGCCAGCCGACCAGGCCGACGACTGACAGCTTGTCGGAGAGGTCCCAGTTCACGTTGGCCATGTAATGCTCTATCTTGTTGCCGATGCTCATAGGGCCGTCGGCATTGACGAGATCAATGCCCTCGGTGTTGGTGCTCGCCCGACTGTTGCCGAAGGCATCGGCCTCGACGGCAATCGTACCGAAACCATCCGACGCGGCGACCGGGTAGAGGATCTCGTTGGAACCGGCTGCCGGCCCCATTTCCCCGATTTCCGCTTTCAGGTTGATCGATACACTGTCACTCGCTTCGATAAGTAGTTGCGCGCGACCAGCCCAGAATTTGTTTTCGCCACCTTTATCGAACTGGGCCTGCGGATTGATATTCCGCACATAGCCCTCGTTGCGATCTGTGGCAAAGGAACCGCGGAATGCCACTTTGTCACTCAACGGCACGTTGACGAATCCGTCGGACCTTACCAGCCCGTAACTGCCGCCAGAGACTGAGACCGCGCCGGCTACGCTCTCCAGATCCGGCTTGCGCGTGTAGAAATTGACGGTACCGGCCGTGGAGTTGCGGCCCTGTATGGTGCCCTGCGGACCGCGTGCCACTTCCACGCGCTCGAGGTCGAACATCAGAAAGTCAGCCTGGCCGGCGCCGATCATGTAGAACTCATCCACATAGGACGTCGCCGTCGCTTCCGTCGTGTCCTCGAAGTTCGGCTGGCCGACGCCTCGAATGGTGACCTGGGTGTTGTAACCCGGTGTCGCATAGGAGCGCACGATCTGATAGTTGGGGATTGACGCAGTGATGTCGCCGGCGGTGGTCAGCGGTCGTGCCTCAAGCTCGTCACCGGAAAGCGCCGACACCGAAATCCCGACATCCTGCAGGTTCTGCTCGCGCCGGTTGGCGGTGACCACCACCTCTTCAAGTGCGTTGGCCCGTTGTGCCGGCGGCGTACTGCTTTGGGCAAGCGCCTCTATCGTGAGAGTCGTCGCGGATATTCCAAGCAATACCCGGACTGCGCTGGTAAGCGTTGCTGTTTTCATGCTCGTCTCCCGACTCGTTATGGTGTTTATGGGTCGTCTTCGGTAAGCAGGATCGACGTTACGACCAGAGCATAAGTCAGTCAATAGTTTTAATTAATATTGTTCTACGATAGTGTAGTAAGAAAAGGAGACAAGTGATGGCACGTCTGAGTGGCAAAGTAGCGCTGATTACCGGCGCAGGAAGCGGCGTGGGCGCCGCCTGCATGGATCTGTTTCTCGCCAAGGGAGCAAAAGTCGTGGGTGTCGGGCGAACGGAATCGCGCCTGAGGGATACCCTCGACGGCATCGAAGGTGCCGACGACAGCAATGCCCGCATCGTGGCGGCGGATATCAGCACGGAAACCGGCGTCAACCTCGCCGTGAAGACCGCGCAGGAGGCATTCGGCGCTGTCGATATCCTGGTGCATGCGGCGGGCGTCGGCTACAGCTGGGAAAAGCAGAGTCCGGGCTCCATGGCTGATGTGGTCGATGCCGCCCCGGACAAATGGAGCGAGGTCATGCGTATCAACCTCGACGCCTATTATCTCTTGTGCCGAGCCATCGTGCCTCTCATGAAGGCGGCGGGCGGCGGTTCCATTGTCGGCGTCACCAGTATCTCCGGTTTCCAGGGATTGCCGGTGGCCCACGCCTACACTGCGGCGAAGGCCGCGATGATCAATCTCACGCGATCCATGAGTGTCAGCTACGTCAAGCACAACATCCGGGTAAACTGCATAGCACCCGGCCTTATCGCTACACCCATGGTCGAGGATGTTCTGAACCTGTTCGACGACCCGGACACTGCCGAGCAACTCACACCCATGTGCCGACCGGGTACACCGGAGGAAATGGCCTACGGCTGTCTCTACCTGGCCTGCGACGAGTCGGCCTATTGCAGCGGTACGGTTCTGGTGATTGACGGCGGCACCACTGCACGGCAGTAGTCGCACTGCGGGAACGCCACACCAGACAAACAACGCTTCCCTGACACAGGAAAACATCATGGAATTTGCTTACAGCGAAAAAGTCAGAGCCTACTCGGCCCAAATCGAGGACTTCCTGGCTGAACATATCTACCCGAATGAAGCGCGCTTCTACAGCGAAGCCGAAACGCTTGGCCCCTGGAAAGTCTACCCGGTGGTGGAAGAGCTGAAGAAAATCGCACGCAGTGAGGGCCTGTGGAACCTTTTTCTGCCGGACAGTGAACACGGAGCAGGCCTCAGCAACCTTGAGTACGCACCGCTGTGCGCATTGATGGGCCGCTCCCACCTGGCGCCCGAGGTCTTCAATTGCTCGGCACCAGATACCGGCAACATGGAAACCATCATTCGCTATGGCACGCAGGAGCAGATCAGGGACTGGGCAGAACCGCTTTTGAGCGGCGAGATACGCAGCGCTTTTGCAATGACAGAGCCGGAAGTGGCATCCAGCGACGCAACCAACATCGAGAGTTCCATCGTGCGCGATGGTGATGACTACGTGATCAACGGGCGAAAGTGGTATACCACCAACGCTACAGATCCGCGCTGCAAGATCATCATTTTCATGGGTAAGTCGTCACCGGACCATGAGAGTCGCTACAAACAGCAGTCCATGATCCTCGTACCGAAGGATACGCCGGGCGTCAGGGTCGTGCGCTCGCTGCCAGTGTTCGGCTTCTATGGCGTTCCCGACCGCGCAGCGGAGGTGGTATTCGAGAACGTGCGAGTACCCGCAAGCAACATGCTGCTGGGCGAGGGGCGCGGTTTCGAGATTGCCCAGGGGCGTCTCGGACCCGGACGTATCCATCACTGCATGCGCCTGATCGGCCTGGCGGAGCGCATTCTCGAGCGCACGTGCCGGCGTCTGGAGGCCAGGGAGGCCTTCGGTGGCTCAGTGTCGAAACAGTCGGTCTCTCTCGAGCGCATCGCCGAATCCCGGATCATGATCGAGCAGGCACGCCTGCTGACCCTGAATGCCGCCTGGAAGATGGACGAGGTGGGCAACAAGGAAGCGCGCCGCGAGATCGCCATGATCAAGGTGGCAGCGCCCAACATGGCCTGCCAGGTCATCGACTGGGCAATACAGGCTTTTGGTGGCGGCGGTACCAGCAGCGACCATCACCTTACCTCTGCTTACGCTACAGCGCGCCTGCTGCGCCTGGCGGACGGACCGGACGAGGTACACCGTAACCAGATCGGCAAGTTCGAGCTGCGGCGGGTTGGCGAAATGGACCCGGCCCGCATGGGCAACAGCGGCGATTTCCTCACCCTCGCAGAGGCCGATGAGAAAGCACGTGGCGGGCTTTTTCCGTCGGAGTCCAGCTGAAACCGAGGCCGACGTCATGCTAGATCGACTCTTGCAGAGCTACGCGGAGGGGCCGGTCACCCTCTGCCGTCACGCAGACCACATTGTTGTGGTGACGCTGAACCGTCCCGATGCGCGTAATGCCGTCAATCCCGATATGACACAACGGCTGGACGACATTGTTCATGGACTCGAAGCCGACGATGATGTCTGGGCCGTGATTCTCACGGGAGCCGGCGGACGTGTATTCAGCGCGGGAGCAGATCTCAAGGAGGTCGCCGAGAGTGGGTTCGGCAGTCTTTACACCGAGCGCGGCGGCTTCGCGGGCTTCAGCTTCGCCGAACGGCGCAAGATCTGGATAGCGGCGATCGAGGGTTTTGCCCTGGCCGGTGGCTTTGAGCTGGCGCTGGCCTGTGACATGGTGGTGGCCGGTGAGTCTGCACAATTCGGCCTGCCCGAGGTAGGTGTGGGCCTGGCAGCGGCGGCCGGTGGCGTTTATCGACTGCCCCGTGCATTGCCTCGCACTCTGGCCATTGAACTGATCGCAACCACAGAGCGGTTGCCGGCAGAGCGGGCGCACGCTTTTGGACTGATCAATCGGGTTGTCGCTGATGGCTCGGCGCTGGACGCAGCGGCGCAGCTGGCGGCGCGCGTATGCAGCAATGCACCGCTGGCGGTACAGGAGAGTGTCGCGCTTGCGCGCAAGGCGTTTGACATGACCGACCGGGAATTGGCGAGGGCCAGCATTGAAGCGCAGTCGCGGCTCTCCGCGACGGAGGATTTCAGCGAGGGTCCGAAAGCGTTTATCGAAAAACGGCCGCCGGTGTGGAAG
>JAWLGG010000184.1:0-6215 GCA_041685155.1 Chromatocurvus sp. | reverse complement strand
CGCGGCAGGCCGGTTGCGGTGGGAGGCTCTGCACTGCGTGGCGTGGTGGCGGCAGCGAGCTATGAGGCGCGCGTCTTCGGGGTGCGCTCGGCAATGCCCTCCGTGACGGCAAAACGACGCTGCCCCGACCTGGTATTCGTGAAACCGCGGTTTGAGCGCTATCGGGAGGTATCGCGGCAGGTACACGCGGTGTTCGAGAGCCACAGCTCGGCAATAGAGCCGCTGTCGCTGGACGAAGCCTATCTCGACGTCACGCATGACCGCCAGGGCATTGGCAGTGCGATCCGCGTGGCCCAGCGCATACGGGCGGAAATCCTTGCGCAGACGGGGCTCACCGCCAGTGCCGGCGTCAGCTACAACAAGTTCCTGGCCAAGGTGGCGTCGGACCAGAACAAGCCGGATGGCCTGTTCGTGGTTCTGCCCGGGCATGGCCCCGCCTTCGTCGCCACGTTGCCCGCGCGGCGCTTTCACGGTGTCGGGCCGAAAACCGCCGCGCGTATGGCGGCAATGGGGATTCACACCGGTGCCGATATTCGGCAGTGCTCCCTGGCATTCCTGCAGCAGCACTTCGGCAAGCAGGCACTGTACCTGTACCGCGCCAGCCGCGGCGAGGACGACCGGCCCGTGCGCCCGCATCGCGAGCGCAAATCCATCGGTGCCGAGCGCACCTGGGACAGCGACCTGATCGGTGCCGAGGCGCTGGAAGGCGCACTGGCGCAGATAGTCGATATCGTCTGGCCGCGCATCGAGCGCCAGCGTGTCCGCGGCAGTACACTGACCCTGAAGCTGAAATTCGCCGATTTCCAGCAGATCACCCGCGCCCACACCCCGGCGCTGCCCATCGCCAGCCGGGAGGCGCTTGCACTCTGCGCCAAGGGGCTGCTGGCCAGGCTGATGCCCCTGGACAGAGGGGTGCGCCTGCTGGGCCTGGCGCTGTCTGCCCTCGAGGCCCTGCCCGCGGCGCCTGCTTCCGGATGCGCGGCGCCCGCTCCAGGGGCCGGGGTTTCACCCGGTCAGGCGGGGGAAGCCCCGGCACAGTACGATCTGTGTTTCTGAAAATAGCTCGCGAGGCTGGTTCCGCCAGCCATGCAGGTAAGGGGGATCCGGTATGCTCGCTGGCAAATCTGGTGGTGGCCATGTGGCGTGCACAGCGCAATCCCGAGGGCAAGGATGCGGTGCTCGAGTACGCTTTCTTCAATGCGCTGGCGACGGCGTTGCACTGAGCGTTGTCGATAGGGGAGAATGCGGTCTAGTCCGCGCGGTCCTTCAGCCAGAGAGCTGATAGCGGTTCCGGCGCTAACCAGGAACCGCGTGCGACGCGTCGCGAGCAGCCAGGACCACATGCCCGAACCCAAGCTGGTACCCAAGAGTTCTGTCAACCGCGCGCTCAACGCGCTGGGTGACAGATGGTCGTTGCTTATCATCCACCAGGCCTTCCTCGGCACGACGCGTTTCGAGGCCTTCCGCAGCCTCTGCAATATCCCCCGCAGCACGCTGTCCAATCGCCTGAAAACCCTGCTGGCCAACGATATTCTCTCGCTGCAGCCCGGGCCCGACGGCCTCAAGCGACAGGGTTATCATCTCACTCCGCGCGGCGAGGCGCTGCTCGGCGCGGTGCTGCTGTCCTGGGCCTGGGGCATTCGCTGGGGCATGATCAGCAAGGGCATGCCAACGTCGATCGTGCATACCACCTGCGGCAGGCCGATGCTGCCGATGATGGCCTGTGACCACTGCGGGGAGGAGGTCAGCGTCACCTCCTGTCGCCGCGAGGCCGGTCCGGGTTCCGGCATGGAGAACCTCGAGGTCAAGCGCATGCACCGGCGGCGACATGCGGCGACCGAATCCTACGCCGCCGAGGTCGTCGACCTGCTGGGCGATCGCTGGACCGGCATGGTCATCGCCACGCAGTATTTCGGCATCCATCGCTTTGATGCCATGCAGTCCTACCTGAGCATTGCATCCAATATCCTGGCCGACCGGCTGAAGGCCCTGGAGTCCAACGGTATCCTCGAGCGCTGCCTCTACGAACTGGTGCCGCCGCGCTACGAGTATCGACTCACCAAGAAAGGCGCGGGACTGTTCCCCCACGCGCTGTCGCTGATGCTGTGGGCCGATGAATGGCTGGCGGAGGTCAAGGGCCCGCCGGTGATCGTGCATCACCGGCCCTGCGGGCACGTGCTGGGCGCATCGGTGGTCTGTGGCGAATGTGGCGAAGCCCTGACTCTGGATACGATCATCCCGCGACTGCAGTCCTGAGTGGCAGGGTGGCGCGCGACCCCGCCTGGCTCCCTTACAGGCGCAGCTGCCTTGCCGCCATTTCCGCGAGGACTTCGCCCGTGCCGCCAGCGAGTGCGAAGATGCGGGCCTCCCTGTGTGCCCTTTCGACCCTCGAGGTGCCCTGATAGGCGCCGCCCGCCAGCATCTGCATGGCCTCGCCTGCGCACAGGTCGAGTGTGCGGGTGGCCGTGATCTTGAGCAGGGCGAGATCTGCCCCACCCGGGTTTCCCTGCGCGAGCTGTGCGACGCAGTAATCGAGATAGCAGTAGCAGCTGCGCACCGCGCGATGCATTTCCACCAGGCGGTGGCGCAGGACCTGGTGCTCCACCAGCGCACTGCCGAAGGCCTCGCGCTGGCGGCAGTGTGTCACCGCTTCGGCCAGGCAGTAGCGGCTCAGACCGAGCATGGCGCCAATTCCGCTGAAACGCTCGACATCCAGCTGAGCGGCGAGCGTGGCGAATCCGCGGTTCTCTTCACCGAGCAGTTGCTCCCGGGGGATGGCGGCGCCGTTGAAGTCGAGAGTGCCGATACTGCGGTTGTACCACGCAAGACCGGGTACCGGTGTGCGGGAAACGCCGGGCTGATCCAGGTCGACCACGAACAGTGACAGGCCGCGCATGCCGGCGCCCCCTGTCCTGGCGATCACCAGCGCAAAGTCCGCGCGCATGGCGCCCGAGATCAGTGTCTTTGATCCGGTCAGGGAATAGCCGCCGTCGCCGGGTTCCGCCCGGGTGCGAAGGTTCGCCACGTCCGAGCCGCCGGAGGGCTCAGTCACCGCGAAGCAGATTCGCTTTTTGCCGGCGAGCACTGGCCGCACGATACGCTCCACCAGGCTTTGTGCGCCAGCGCTGACCACCGGCGGCAGCCCGATCCAGTGCGTGGCGAGATCCGCAAACACCAGGCCACTGCCCGTGCGATGCATCTCCTCGGCGAGAATGATGCGGTGGTGTATGTCTACGTCCTCGCCAGTGCCGCCCAGCTCGCGGGGAAAGCCGAGACCGAAGATGCCGCGCTCCACCGCGCGCAGGTAAAGACTGTCGGGAAAACCGCCCCGGGCCTCCCAGTCGTCAAGGTGGGGTGTGATGTCCGCGTCGACGAAGTCACGCACCCGCTGCCGCCAGGCGTCATGTCCGGAGTGCAGCTGTGTGCAGGCTGGACGCAGGCTGTCGAACAGAGGCGGCGTGCCCGAAGTATCGTGCTGGTCGTGCATGGCATTCTCCCGCTTATTGTCGACTGATCACCACACTTGCATATAAAGACTATTCTATCCTAGACTGACTGTCACGCGTCGCTGCCCGCGGGCCGATCGACAATAATCAGATAAGGGCGAGGAACAACATGCAGCTGTCCATGCTGGTGAAGATCGTGAAGTTCTACGGTCGTTTCGCACCGAATTTTTCCGCTATCGGGTATTACGCCAGGCGGCCCTTCTGGGGCAGGCTGGATGCCGACTTCACGGGCCAGACCTGGCTGGTGACCGGTGCATCGGGAGGCATCGGCCGCGCCATCGTCCTGGAGGCGTCGCGGCGCGGTGCGCGCGTGCTGGCGGTGGCGCGCAGTCCCGGAAAGCTGGATCAGCTGGTCGCAGAGGCCACGGGTGGGGGTGAGGTGGTACCCCTGGCGGCGGACCTCAGCCTGATGTCCGAGACCTCGGCGCTTGTGGAGCGCCTCCAGAGAGAGAATCTACGGGTCGATGTGCTGGTGAACAACGTCGGCGCCCTGGTACACCAGCACCAGCTCACCGCGGAAGGCAAGGAGAGTTCCTACGCACTGAACATCCTGAATCACTACCTTCTGACCGAGGGCATGGTTGCGGGGGGGCTGATCAATGCCGGGGGCACCGTGATCAACATGTCTTCCGGGGGCATGTACAACGCACCGCTGATGGTCGACCGGATGAACGTCACGGATCCGGCGCAGTATTCCGGGGTGTTTGCCTATGCGGTGCACAAGCGGGGCCAGGCCGAGCTGACCCGGTACTGGCAGGACAAATACGGGGAGGAGCGCGACCTTCGGTTCTACGTGATGCACCCGGGCTGGACCGATACCGAGGGCGTGCAGACCGCCATGCCGCGATTCCGCAGGATTCTGAAGCTTATCCTGCGCGACGGTTACCAGGGGGGCGATACCGCGATCTGGCTGGCCGCGAAGCGCCCCGAGGCGGATCCCGCCGGTTTCTGGTTCGACCGCAAGCCGCGCAGCGCCCACGCCTATCCGGCGACGCGCAGGACCCGCCATACGCCGGAAGACCTCGCCGCCTTCCTCGAGCATGAAATCGACAGCGCCAGCTGACGCCACAAGGGAGAACCACCATGCACCAGAAACGTTTCAGCAACACCGCGGCATCGCTTGCCGGCGCATTTTTACTGACGCTCTTCCAGATGGTCCCGGTCCAGGCGGCGGATGCCGAGAGCGAGGTACGGGCAGTGATCCAGGGCCTGCAGTCCACCTGGAATGACGCGGACATGGCCGGCTACCTGTCTGCCTATCGCCGGGACGACAGCATGAGCCTGACTTATGGGAATACGGTCGTGCAGGGCTGGGAAGCGCTGGACGCCCTGTTCCGCAAGAGCTACCCGGATGAGGCGCGCATGGGCAAGTTCACCATCGACAGTATCGCGGTGACCCTGCTCGGGGATGACGCCGCGGTCGCCTACGGGAATTTCACCCATGTGTTCACCCACGAAACCATACACGGTGGCTACAGCCATGTCCTGTCGCGTGATGCCGACGGGCGCTGGATGATACAGCACGAGCGCACCTCGCGGGGCGAGGTCATCGGTTCCGAGTAAGCCCCTGCATGGTGCGGCTGAACGCATCCATCGCGTCGTCGAAGGTGTGTTCCGCGGGCATGCCGCCAAGGCGTTGCAGGGCATCCGAGGCAGCGGCGAAAGCGCCTTCAGTCGGTGACGGAATCGCCACGAAACCGGTCTCTTCTACCCGTGCCTCGCGGATCCGGCCGCCCCCCGTAACGTAGACTTTCCCTGTTGGCGTGAAAGACTCACTCGCCAGCACGACGGCCACGGGGCCGATCCACGACGGGTCCAGTGCGTTGCGCAGGGCCTCGTTGCGCATGGCCGCTTCCGTCATCTGGCTGGCGGCGAAGGGTGCGAGGGCGTTGGCGGTGATGCCATAGCGTGCACCCTCCGCCGCAGCACAGCGCATATAGGCATACAGCGCACCCTTGGTGCTGGCGTAGGCGGCCAGCCCGTCACCACCGTACAGTCCGCCATTGGAAATGATGTAGATCAGCCGGCCGCTGCCGCTCTCGCGCAGCGCCGGGAGCGCCGCACGGGTGAGTGCCGCGGGTGCGAAATAGTTGATTTCGAAGGCCTCCCGGAGCATGGACTCGGGCATGCCGGCGATACGCTTTTCCGGCGCGATGGCGGCATTGTTGATCACGATATCCAGGCGGCCGAAGGCGTCCAGCGCCTGCTCCACCATGCGTTCGCCAGCACCCGCCTGCTCGACGCTGTCGGTATTCGCCACGGCGCTGCCGCCGGCGGCAGTGATCTCTCCGCTGACCGTTTCCGCAGAGCCAGGCGCCTCCCCCGCGTGACAGCGGTTGTTGACCAGCACGCTGGCACCGTGCCCGGCGAGGCTGTGTGCAATCGCTCGGCCTATCCCCTTGCCGGCGCCGGTCACAATCGCGACGCGACCGCTCAATGTGTTGTCCATGCGAGAATCCCCGACCATTGTTGCGTTGTTTCAGGATTTCGGTGGCAGTGGGAAAAACCCGCTGGTGCGCCGCGCGTATTCTGCAAACTCCGGACGCTTCTTCGCCATGCGCCGCTCGAGAAGGCCCTTGCCCAGTGGCCCCATGAGCACCCAGAGCATCATCGCCGGGCTGACCACCGTGATGATCGCGGCGGGGTTCTCCATCGCGATGGCAAAGAACCCGACCCAGACACAGGCCTCGCCAAAGTAGTTCGGGTGCC
>JAWLGG010000183.1:0-6290 GCA_041685155.1 Chromatocurvus sp. | reverse complement strand
TGCCTCGGCGCTAGGGGATGACCCTATCCTGGCGCGGACAGTGGCCACGGCCTTCCCGGCCCGGCTCGTGGAACGCTACACCGACGAGGTGGATGAACACCGGCTGCACCGGGAAATCATGTGCACGCAGCTCGCCAACGACATCGTCAACCGCATGGGGCTGAATTTCGTGCAGCGCCAGCAGAAAGCCACGGGCGCACCGGTGGATGATGTGGCGCGCGCCTACATCGCGGCGCTGGAGATCTTCTCGGTCCCGGCCACCTGGTCCGGGATGGAAGCGCTGGATTACGCCGTCGATGCCCGGATACAGCTGGAGATGACGGTCAATATCGTGCGCCTGGTCAAGCGCTCAGCCCGCTGGCTGTTGCGCAACCGCCGCCACCAGCTCAGCCCCAGCGGACTCATCGAGGAGTTCCAGGGGGGGGTCGGCGAACTCGCAACCGCGCTGCCGACGCTGCTGCGGGGACCGGCCCTGGCGCTGTTCCAGAAGCAGCGGGATCACTACTGCGAGGCGGGTGTGAACGAGACCCTGGCGTCGACCATTGCCGGCGGACTGCAGGCTTTTACCGGCCTGGCGATACAGGACGCCGCCGCGCAGACCGGTTCGCCCCTGATGGAGGTGGCGGAGCTGTATTTCGATCTCGGCGAGCGCCTCGAGCTGGACTGGTTCGGCAGCCAGATCCTGGCCAGCAGCGTCGACAACGAGTGGCAGGCCATGGCGCGGGAAACCTACCTGGAGGACCTGCAGTGGCAGCAGTGCACGCTGACCATGGGCGTGCTGCGGCGCAAGTGCGACGGACTGGATGTGGCGGGCTGCCTGACGCGATGGGAGGAGGAGGAAGTCCAGCTGCTGTCGCGCTGGCGCGACATGCTGGGTGAGCTTCACAGCACGACCTCGCCGGATTTCGCCATGTTTGCCGTGGCCAACCGCGAACTGCTGGATCTCGCGCAGAGCAGCCGGCGCACCTGACGGGTGCCCGGGACGGTGCCTCAGCGCGGAATCGCCGCCCGGGGCACAGCGGTGTCGCTGCGCGACTCGCGCATGAGGTCGCTGGCTTCATCGCGCGAGAGGGGCTGGCCGAAGAAAAAGCCCTGTCCGAGAATGCCCTGCCGTGAGCGTACGAAGGCGGCCTGGTGTGCGTCCTCGATACCCCCGGCTACCAGCGACAGATGCAGCGCCTGACCGATGGCAATAATGGTGTTGGCAATGATGATGCCGTCTTCTGCCTCCGGGTTGATAGACTGTATGAATGAACCGTCGATTTTCAGCGTCCTGACGGGCAGAGAACGCAGCTGACTCAGCGCCGCGTACCCTGTGCCGAAATTGTCCACGGCGATGCGCACGCCGAGCGCGGCAAGCCGCCGGAGATTGTCGAAGGTGGCGGCGTCGTTGCGCAGTACCAGGCTTTCGGAGGCCTCTATCTGCAGCCGCGACGCCGGGAGATAGAGCAGCTGCAGCATGGCGGCAAGCTCGTCGTAGAAGCTCGGGTGTGACAGCGATGCCTCGCTGAAGTTGACGCTGATATAGTCCGGCGCGAGCTCGTCGTCGAGCCAGTCGCGCATGCGCTCACAGGCCCGGCGCATTGCCCAAAGGTCCAGCTGCCGTGCGAGGCCGGCCTGTTCCGCCATGGTGATGAACTCGGCGGGCGCGACCTCTCCCAGCTCCGGGTCGTGCCAGCGCGCCAGGGCCTCGAAGGCCACGCAGGCGCCGCTTCCCAGGTCGATCAGCGGTTGGTATACCTGCTGCAGGCCATCGTTCGCCAGGGCCGCGCGCAGTGCATCAACGACACGGACATAGCGCGTCGCGCTGGCCGTCATGTCGGGTGTGTAGAAGCGCCAGTCGTTGCGCCCCTGGGTTTTTGCCCGGTACATGGCGGTGTCGGCGAAGCTGAGCAGCTGCGAGCGCTGGACAGCGTCATCGGGATAGATGCTGATCCCGATGCTGCAGCTGATGGTCGCCTGGTGGCCGTTCAGCTTGAAGGGCTCCAGCAGACGCTGCATGAGTTTGCTGGCCACGGTGGATGCGCTGCGGGTCTCGGCGAGGTCGTCGAGTATGGCGACGAACTCGTCGCCCCCCACCCGCGCCAGGGCATCGCTGTCGCGCAGCAGCGACGACATCCGCCTGCTGGCCTCTATCAGCAACGCATCCCCGGCCGCGTGGCCCAGCGTGTCGTTCACCTCCTTGAAGTGGTCGAGGTCGATGAACATGACCGCGAGCCGATGGCCGCCGCGGCGCGCCCGCTTGATGCCGCTGTCCAGCAGCGAATCCAGCACGGTGCGGTTCGGCAGGCCGGTCAGCTGGTCGTGGTGCGCCAGTTTCTCGAGCGCTTCGCGTGCCTCGTGCAGCGCTGTGATGTCATGACCACTGACGACGACGCCGGTGACTGTATTGTCGCGCTGCAGCGGTGTATACAGGACATTGACGTAGAATCTCGCGCCGGAACCCGGCTGTGTGCGCCATTCCTGAAAGCACACGGTCTCCCCGCGCAGGCAGCGGTCGAGGCGCTCGCGCATGACCGCGTCGAGGCGCTCGGCGCCGACGACCTGGTCGACGCGCAGGCCGCAGATGGCCTGTTCGGGGGTTGCAAGGAAGGCGGCGTAGGCGGCATTGACCATTTGATAGCGATAGTCTGCACCGATCACAGCGAGCTGGTCGCGGGTGCTGGAAACGGCGGATTCGTAGATCTCCAGCCGCGCCACGGCATTACGGTGCGGGCTGATGTCACGGACCAGGCACACAATGTGCTCATCATCGGGTGCCGATTTCAGCCTCGCCTCAAACCAGACCGGGCCCTCGTCCAGCTGCAGCTGGTATTCGCAGGATTCCAGCTCGCCCGTGTGCCGGCAGCGAGCAATTGTGGTTTTGAGGGTGTCTGCGACATTGGCTGGCAGGAGGTCCTCGGGGCGGGCGCCGAGGAATCGGTCCGGTGTATTGTAAAGGTGGCTGGATTCTCCGGCGCGGTAGCGCAGTACGCTGCCATCGGGGGCCAGGAGGAAAAACAGGTCGGGAAGTGCATCGAGAATCGAGTCGATGGCGGCGGCGTCCATCAGTCCCGCACTGTCCTGTGCGTCGGAGGACTCTCCCTCGCCAGCGGTTGGCCGTCGCGTCATGAAATCCCTGTCCTGTGCGTTTTTTCGCCAAGTGCCACTCCGGCGTCCTCCTGCCGGTACCGCAAGGCACTCTCCCTCCGCATCGAATCATTCACGGATGCCTCACGGAATGCAAGTATCGTTTGTGCCCGATGCGGGAGATGGGCCTGATCGCCAGGGATTGTCGCATTATCCTGTGATTGCATCGGGCCCCTGTCGGGCCGCAAGCAGGTCCGCTCTGGCGGGAATCTGTGGGGTCTTACGCCGCTGGAATGGTTCTGGATTGTCGGTTCGCGGGGATGCTTGTTGCCGGGTGCTTTTTGCCTGTTGCGGGTCCGGGCCGCGCGCGCGACCCGGAGGGTGGGGTCAGATGGTTGGTATGCGATGCACGCCGGAGACACCGGTCATGCCATCCCACTGGTCCGACCGCCCTTCCCGCCAGCCGGAGAGCCAGTTCATTCGCTGCTGTTCGTTTTCGTGTGGGCAGATATCCATACTGCGTCCGGAAACGCCGGCCTGATAGCCGCGATCAAATGCCCTTGTACCCATATCGCGTTTTTGTCTTTTCATACGTTCGCCTCTGGTCATCTTCTAAACCACTGGGTGCGGGTCAGTGTGCGCTGTATTGCGACACGTCGCTGCGTCGGGATGACGCTCGCCGACTGTCGACGCCTCTCCTGTCCCAAACCCGATCTAAGCAGACCCGAACAACGCTGTCGACTACCGTTTGGTTACTAGGCGGCCGGCAATTACGTCCGTTTAGAATAAGAGGGAAATAAATAGAGTAAAAACAATAATATAAGAGAAATTTCTAAAGTCATTTCACGTTAATTCATGCGGGAGCGGATGGCCCGGTGGCACGGGCACCTGCTACCCCTCGGGCAGGTCCTCGGCGAGGCATTCTATCCAGTGGGTCACAGGCACGTCGGCGGCCGCCCCAAGGTGTAGCTGGCAGCCGACGTTTGCCGTGACGATGCGCTGCGGCTGGCCCGGGGTGAGTGCCGCGAGCTTGCGCGCGCGCAGCCGCCGCGAGGTCGCCGGCTGCAGCAGCGAGTAGGTCCCGGCGGAGCCGCAGCACAGGTGATCCTCCCGGGTGCTGGCGAGCTCATAGCCGCAGCGGGCCATCAGCAGCCGGACGCTATCGGGCTGCTGCATGCCGTGCTGCTGGCTGCAGGGGGTATGCAGCGCGATCGCGCCGCTGCGCGGCGTGAGCGGCAGCGCGGCGAGATCCTCGCGCAGCAGCGCCTCGGCAATATCCAGCGCCAGCTCGCTGACCCGCGCCGCCCGGTCGCGGTATGCGGAATCATGCGCCAGCAGGTGGCCGTAATCGGCGACCTGCACGCCGCAGCCGGTCGCGCTGCTTATGACACCTTCCGCCCCGCTCTGGAGGTGAGGCCAGAGGGCATCGATGTTGCGCCGCATGTTGGCCAGCGCGGCGTCGTGGGCCCCCAGGTGGTGATTGACGGCGCCGCAGCAGCCCTCGCCAGCGGCGCTGACCAGCTCGATTCCCAGGCGGTCGAACACGCGCCGTGCCGCTTCGTTGGTACGCGGCGTGGCCGCGCGCTGCACGCAGCCCTGCAGCAGAACCATGCGTCGCGGCAGCCGCCGGGTCGGCGCGGGCAATGGGTCCTGGCGCGGCGGGACCTGCTGGCGCAGGACCTCCGGCAGCGCGGCGCGCAAACCCTGCCCGATGCGCAGCAGGGGGGTGAACAGAGCAGGGCGCGGCACGATCTGGCGCAGAAGCCAGCGCAGCACGCGCTGCTGCAGGGGCCGGCTGTCGCGACCGGAGATGAGGCCGCGCCCGGCATCGGCTATGCGGGCGTAGGCCACGCCCGAGGGGCAGGTCGTCTCGCAGCTGCGGCAGGTGAGGCAGCGGTCCAGGTGCGTCTCGACGGCGCGCTCCCCGCTGCCGTTCTCGAGCAGTGCCTTGATCAGGTAGATGCGCCCGCGGGGGCTGTCCCGCTCGTCGCGGTTGTCGAGGTAGGTCGGGCAGGTGGCGAGGCAGAAACCGCAATGCACGCAGGCACTGGTCAGCGCGGCGGCCTCCTGTGCGTTCGGGTCGTCGCGAAAATCCGGGTGCAGGCGAACGTACATGCGCAATGTCCTTGTGGGCTACAGTCCGCGGAACACGCGGCCGGGGTTGAAGATGCGCTGCCCGTCCAGTGCCTCCCGGAGGCGCTGCTGCAGTGACTGTTCAACGTCGCACAGCGGACCATTGACCTCGCTGCGCCGATCGCCACCGCGCCACAGTTGGGCGCGACCGCCCGCGGCGCGCGCCGCCTCGTGCAGGGTCGCGGGGTCGTGGCCGCCGGCAACAAAGCGTTGTGCCCCGCCCCAGTCGATCCAGTCGGGCGGTGGCCCTGACAGCGGTGCTCCCGGCGCTACCGATAGTCGCCAGAGGGGCAGGTCACTGCAGAACGGCTCCATGTCGAGCCTGTCCAGCGCCTGCCACGGCAGCCCGTCGGTAACCGGGTCGCCGCCCCAGCGCCGGTGGAAAGCGGTCACGCCGGCCTCGCTGCCGGCGAGGCGCAGGTACAGGGTATCGGCAGACCAGCAGGCGCCGCTCATCGGTGTCGGCAGGGCGGCAAGCGAGGCCATGCGGTCGATGGCGGATTGGGCGTCCAGAGGGTATGCGAGGGTGATTTCCGCTGCCGGTCGGGGGATCACCCGCAGCGTGACCTCGGTGATCAGCCCCAGTGTGCCCTGGGCGCCGGCCTGCAGCCGGCTGACGTCGTAGCCGGCGACATTTTTCATCACCTGCCCGCCGTAGCGCAGGAGGTCGCCATGGCCATTGATGAACTGCAGCCCCAGGATGCAGTCACGCAGCGCGCCGCGCCAGGGGCGTCCCGGACCCGAGGCGTTGCAGGCGACGCTGCCGCCGAGGGTGGCGCCGCCGCCGAACAGCGGGCACTCCGCGGGCAGCATCTGGTCCTCGGCGGCGAGGACTTTGTTGAGCTCCGCGATCGGCGTCCCGGCCCGGGCGGTGATGACCAGTTCGTCCGGCTGGTAGTCGCGGATACCGCGGTGAGCGGTGATGTCCAGGGGCGCAGCGTCGATATCGCGACCGAAGAACCCCGACTTGCTGCCGGCGCCCGCAATGCGCAATGGCGATTGCCTGGCCACCGCATCCTTCACCGCGGCGCACAGATCGGCGGCGATATCAGACATGCCGGTGCCTCGCTGGCAGCGCGCGGTATTCC
>JAWLGG010000182.1:0-6292 GCA_041685155.1 Chromatocurvus sp. | reverse complement strand
TCCCGAGCGCCTGGTGGGGTCCACCTACAAGGTGAAGACACCGATGTCGGAGCACGCGCTGTATATTACCGTAAACGATGTCATCCTCAACGAGGGCACAGAGCACGAGCTGCGGCGACCCTTCGAGGTTTTCATCAACTCCAAGAACATGGAGCATTTCCAGTGGGTGGTTGCCCTGACCCGGCTGATCTCGGCGATTTTCCGCAAGGGCGGGGATGCGACCTTCCTCGTGGAGGAACTGAAAGCGGTGTTCGATCCCCGGGGCGGCTACTTCAAGAAGGGTGGCGTTTTCATGCCTTCGATCGTGGCCGAAATCGGCTACGCCATCGAGGACCACATGAAGCACATCGGTCTGATCGACAGCAAACTCGACCGGCACCAGCAGGACTTTCTCGAGCAGAAGCGCCGGGAAATGAATGAGGTCGATGTAAAAAAGCCGCAGGGCGCTGAGGAGGAGCAGACCGAGTCCGACTTCCCCCCCAGCGCCAGCCTGTGCATGAAGTGCCACACCAAGGCCGTGGTGCTGATGGATGGCTGCATGACCTGCCTGAACTGCGCCGACTCCAAATGCGGCTGAGACACCCCTGACCCGGGGCAGCAACAACGCCCCACCCTTCCCCCCCATCCCGTCCTGAAATCGTCGCGGTATGCCGATAGCCGACTGCCCCGGTCGATGGCGGACTGCCCGGGAAAACGCGGCAGGCGCGCTCACTCAACAGTTCTTAACTGAGTCATTGCCTGTCCGGAAGTACCCTTGGCAGTTCTGACAGAGCAAGTGGTCGCGTATTGGCATGCAGATGCTGCACGGTCTCTGCCTGTTCAACGAGCATTCAGCGGCGGGAGGGCCTTCCACCATGCAGCAACCAGAACGATTCTTGCAGCTGGCTGAAGAAAACGTTTACGGACACGTTCCTTCCCAGGGTCTTGATAACTACTCCTTGTCGCTGATTGACGATGTGGTCACGAACTACCTCCTGCAGAAGCGGCCGGCATCGAATGCGTCGAAGCAGGAGCACCTGCTGAGAACGAGAATAGCCAAGCTGTGCAAGCTTCTTGTCGAAGCGGACGGCTGCTCGCGATCCATCAGCAAAAAGTTCGAAAAAGCCGTCATGCTGTCCGCCCATGATCTCGGTTGTTTCGAAAACACCGAAGGACTGCCCACGCTCGAACTGGCGGCCCGGCTGAAAAAGGAGCGCGAGGAGCGCTGGGATGGCAAGGGCAGCCGGCTGGGCCTTGCAGGAGCCGACATTGGACTGATAACACGCGCCTACCACATCTGCGACGCCTATATCAGACTTATCTCCCGCGATGAAAGCTCGCACCTGAAAAAGTCGGAGAACTACGCAGCCGCGTTTGAGGTGCTTTATGAGGAAGCGGGAAAGCACTACGACCCCAGCCTTGTCGAACGTCTTTATTCGGACGTCGTCGGCGAACTTATCGCCGGCAGACACTGACCTTCAATCAGGTGGCCTGAATGATCAGCCGACTTTTATCTGCCGGAACCATGGACCCGTTCACCCGCAGCGCCTGTCACTCTCCCTCTTATTCGCGGCTGAAGTTGCCGGATGACAGCGTCGCCGCCGCCTCTGCAGAATTCGCAGCTGCGCTTGGAAGGACGCCCCGCTTCTGTTCCACCATCAGGCAGGCAGCCAGTTTCCGCGACGCGGGCAAGAAACTGGCGGAAGAGCAGAGACTGACGGCGCAGGAAAAAGGAATGTCGTCGCAGCAGACAATCAGCCAGCGGATCACCGTCGAGTCACGACTTGCCCGCAGACACCTGAGCAGCAAAAGTGACCCCGTCCTGCAAATGGCGAGCGATATCGCCACGTTTTACCGGGAGCGCTGGGACGGCAAAGGGTTTCCCAATGGGCTTACCGCTCACGAGATACCGGTCGCGGCTCGCATCGTGGCGATCTGCCTCACCTTTGAAGCACTGACCATGGAAACCAGGCACGGCACAGAGTGGTCCTGGAACGACGCGCTTGTCTACATCCAGAGACAGGCGGAGTGCCGATTTGATCCATATATGGTTCAGGTGTTTCTGGAGATGCAGACTGAGCATTGCTTGAATCCAGGCAATTGAGCGCTCGCAGGGCTTGCAGACCCTGCCTGTGAACGCGCCTTGATCGGGGCTGCGGAATCGCCCACCTCCCCCTCCCCCTAATTGCAGTAGCTTGCACGATTGCTTAGCGGCATATGCGTGCCTGCAACAACTTTGTTACATTTCATTAAGTTTTGTTTAAAACTGTTATTTTGCGTCACGCTCCTCCCATCGAAATCGGGGAGCAGAAAATATGCGACGCACCATGGCGGGCCTGCTGCTGGCCCTGTCCATCAGTGTCTCAGCAGCGGCGTCCCACACCTACACAGTGGGTGTCGTACCGCAATATGACGCTCGCACCCTGCACGCAACGTGGCAGCCCATACTGGCACGCGTCGGCGAGGAGCTGGGACATCGCTTTGTTCTGAAGGGAGCAAACGATATTCCCTCATTCGAGGCCGCCTACCGTCGCGGCGACTACGATTTTGTCTACCTGAATCCGTGGCATGCCGTGATGGCCTGGGAGGTGCAGGCGTACCAGCCGATCCTGCGAGACCGGTCGCGCGAGCTGCATGGGGTTCTGGTGGTGCACCGCGACAGCGACATCCGCACACTGGATGACCTGCAGGGAGAGGAAATTGTCTTCCCTGCGCCCAATGCCATGGGAGCCTCCCTGCTGATGCGTGCAGAACTCACCTGCGAGCACGGTCTTTCATTCCATCCCGTGTATGTGGGGAATCACGCATCGGTGTACCTGAATGTGGCCGTGGGCGCAGCAGAGGCCGGCGGCGGCATCTTCGCCACCCTGCACGAACAGCCGGCAGCCCTGAAGTCCCGGCTGCGTATCCTCCACCGGACGCGTGGCATGAAGCCACATCCCATCAGCGTGCATCCGCGCGTGCCAGCGGCCCTTGTACAGGCGTTTGTGCGCAGCATGATCGGCCTTGCTGACAACCTGTCCATGCGGCGGCACCTTGTGGATATCCCAATGCAGGAGATCGGCAGGGCGGATATTACGGAGTATCTGCCGCTGCAGACATGGGGTCTACAGGCCTTCCATGACCCGGGCTGAGCGGACCTACAGCCTGCGCACACGAACGGCCGTCATCGCCGGCGCGCTGGCCGCCATTCTGGTGCTTTTCCAGCTGTTTTATCTGCTGCCGCGCCAGGAAGCCTGGATACTCAAGACACTGTCAGACACGGCACAGCGCGCTCTGGATCAGCTATCTGTATCGCTGGAAGAGCCGCTGCTGAAGAGGGATCTCGCCGCCGTACATGGACTTGTCGAGGCGCAACTGGCCAAGAACGGTGACTGGCACAGCCTCGTCTTGACAAGCCCGGAGGGGCGCCGCCTGTATCCGCTTGATCTACCAGAAGAAAACCCGAGCCATGTCGATATCGGGCTTCGCAGCAGCATAGACATGGGTGGCATGCCCCTTGGCCAGGTATTTCTCAGCGTCAACTTTGACGGGGCGCTGGCAGAAGCACGTCAACTTCAGGTTCAGCTGGTGTACTTTCAGCTGTTGATCCTGCTGGCTTCCCTTGTCGGAGCCCTGCTGATTCTGGAGTGCGCCATCTTCAAACCCCTGAAGCAATTGTCCCAGGCGTTTTCCCAACTGACACAGCGCGAGTTGCATTACCCGCTGCCCGTCTCGGCCGCGACAGAGATCCGCAATCTTGTCAACGCGTTCGATGTTGCAAGATCTGCTGCTGCAGCCTATCAATCGCGGCTTATCCAGCTCCGGGATGACGCAGACTCTGCCAACCGCGCCAAGACGGCGTTTCTGTCACAAGTCAGCCATGAACTGCGAACCCCGCTCAACTCCATCATCGGCCTTTCAGAACTGGCGCTTGAACAGCATCAGAATCCCGCATCAGAGCACCGCAACCTCACCATCATCAACCAGTCCGGACGGCATCTCCTGGCATTGATACAACAGATACTGGATCTGACCCAGGGCAACGGCGACACCGAACAGGTCTCCCTGCAGCCGGTAAACGTTGGCGAGATGCTGAAGGATTGCTGCACGCTGATCAACGGCATGGCTATCCGGCATGGGGTGGCGGTGACAATCTCCGACGACTGCATTGGCTGTCATGCTCAGGTCAGGGCAGACCCACTGCGTCTGCGCCAGTGCCTGCTCAACCTGCTGTCCAACGCGATTCAATACAATCGCGCCCACGGCACGGTAACACTGGATGCACAACAGACCGACGAAGGCAACATTGTCATGAGCGTCAGTGACGAGGGCGACGGCCTCACCGAAGAAGAACAGCTCGTCGCTTTCAGGCCCTTTGAGCGACTGTCAGCGCAAGGCCTCGGTATCGAGGGCACCGGCATCGGCCTGTCGATCACTCAGCATGTGGTGGAGTTGATGGAGGGCTCTGTCGGCGTCGAGAGCTGCCCGGGGGTCGGCTCTCGTTTCTGGATAGCGCTGCCGCATGTCGAGGAAAAGACGCCGACGCCGCAAGCCACAGACAGCTGGTCGACGGGGACCCGACACACCGGGGAGAGCGACACACCCCGCAGTGATGGGGTCGGGGCGGGCAGGACGAAAACGGCATCGACAGCGACTCGCCCGCGGGTGCTGGTCGCGGAGGACAATCCCTTCAACCAGAAAGTGATCGCCTCGCAGCTGGCATCGCTGAACATTGAATTCTGTGCGGCAAGCAACGGCGCAGACGCCCTGCGACGACTGTCGACCGAGCCCTTCGATCTGCTTGTCACCGATCTGATGATGCCCGAGATGGATGGGCTTGAGCTGTGCCGCCGCGTTCGCCAGCATACCGACCCTCGTGTCACAACACTGACCATCATTGTCCTTACCGCGAATGCCCTTGCCAGCGCACATCACGATGCGCTCGCGGCGGGAGCCAGCATCTTCCTCACCAAGCCCATCGGCAAGGCGATGCTGCAGAGCGCAGTCATGTCAGAGCTGCAAAGGTCGTCATCCTGACGGGAACCGGCGGGCCAAACCCGCATCGCTTAACGCCTCGCCCGCGTCGGCTCTGTTAATATATGTTACGCGATGCAAGATTTGGGAAAGTGCGGGCCTGTTCCCTTTACCCCGCGTTGTCTGCGTTTACAATGTTTCACATGACAGCGAATACGCCTTTTATCGCCGTGGTTGATGATGACCCGGTCTATCTCAAGCTTGTGGGCCAGTGGCTTCACGACATGGGCATGCACTGCCTGTTGAGCAGCTGTTCGACCGATCTCTACGGTGAGCTAAAGTCCCCACGCATTCCGGACGCGTTCCTGCTGGATTACCATCTCGGTACAACGCAGGAAACCGGGCTGTCGCTTTGCCGCGGCGTCAGACTGCGTTATGACAGGCCTGTCATCATGCTGACCGCCGACAGCACGACCCAGACCACGGTCGCCTGCCTCGAGGCCGGTGCTGAGCAATACATTACCAAGCCCTGCTCACCGCAGGAGCTGGGAGCGAGAATCCGCGTTGTCCTGCGCGGGCACCGGGACAAGCGCCAGGGCGACGTCGCAGAGCACCTGCTTGCCGAGAGCTTCACTGAGCACAGATACGTATTGGCGGGCATTGTGCTTGAACCGCACAAGCGGCAGCTGCACAATCTGTCTGACCCGTCTCTGCACAGCCATTTGACGGAAAAGGAAGCGCAGCTCATGCAGCTGTTCATGCAGAGCAGTGACCAGACCGTATCCCGTGCTGACGCTTTCTACCGGCTCTACCACTATGAAATGGAGCCAGAGAACCGCTCGATTGACGTGCTTGTCACAAAGCTGCGGAAAAAAATTGCGCGGGTGGATCCAACAGTGCACATCCATTCCCTGCGTGGGCAGGGCTACCGGCTTATCGTGGAACCGAGCGGGCAGCAGCAAAAGGAAGTTGTTATGGCAGACATTCCCAAGCCAACCGGCGATAACGCGGTCATTCTGGATGTCGCGCAGTTGCAGGCCACGCTGGATTCGACAGACCCGGAGTTGCAGAGGGAGTTCTATGAGGTTTTTCTCGGCCACGCTGGCGCCGAGCTGGAGCAGATTTCGCAGGTGCAGGAGGATACGGACCAGCTCAGGGCGATGGCGCACCAGCTCAAATCGTCCAGCCAGAGCGTCGGTACACGGCTGCTCACGCAGTCACTGCTCGACCTTGAGGCTGCTGCACGGACCGCACAGCCCGACTCGCTGGCGCTGCGCCGGGCACTGAAAAACGTATCAACCACCTGGGCACGAACCGCCTTGGCAGTCACACAGCAGATCGCCGCGCTCAGCGACTC
>JAWLGG010000181.1:0-6313 GCA_041685155.1 Chromatocurvus sp. | reverse complement strand
CGACATCGAGGTGATCAACACGGAACTGGCGCTGGCCGATCTGGAAAGCTGTGAAAAGCAGCTGCAGAAGGTCGTGCGCACGGCCAAGGGCGGCGACAAGACCTCGATCGCGATGAAAGCCCTGCTCGAGAACCGCCTGCTGCCGCACCTGAACGAGGCAAGACCGGTGCGCGGGCTGGAACTGAATGACGCCGAGCGCGTGCTGACCCGCCAGCTGTTCCTGCTCACCGCCAAGCCCACGCTGTATATCGCCAACGTGGATGAGGACGGTTTCGACGACAACCCCCATGTCGACGAGGTGCGGCGGATCGCGGCGCAGGAAAAGGCCGAAGTGGTCGTTGTCTGCAACAAGCTGGAATCCGAGATCTTGGAGCTGGAAGACGCCGAGCGCGCCGAATTCCTCGCCGACCTGGGCATGGATGAGCCGGGACTGGACCGGGTCATCCGCGCGGGCTACCAGCTACTCGACCTGCAGACCTACTTTACCGCGGGCGAGAAGGAAGTCCGCGCCTGGACCGTGCGCGTCGGTGCCACGGCCCCCGAGGCCGCGGGGGTCATCCACACGGATTTCCAGAAGGGCTTCATTCGCGCCGAGGTCGTGGGCTACGACGATTTCGTGGCCTTCAATGGCGAGCAGGGAGCGAAGGATGCCGGGCGCTGGCGGCTGGAAGGCAAGGAGTACGTGGTGCAGGATGGCGACGTGATTCACTTCCGCTTCAACGTGTAACGCGCGAGTACAAAGTGGCCGGCGAGGCGCCGGCAAGCGATCCACGCCATTCCGCCAGCGATATCGGCGACCAGTCGCCCAGGGGCATGCCCATCCTCGCGTCGACGCTGAACTGCCGATCACCTCGGTCCAGCAGGCACAGTGATGCGGCGATGCCGGCTTCCGGTTCGCCCTGCAGGAACTGCCCGGTCTCCTGCGCCGTCCCGTTCTCGACCGTGATCTGCTGCCCGCTCACCGCAAACGCAATCGCGCCCAGCTGCGGCGCCAGCGCCAGACCATGGGCCTTGACCCAGGCTTCCTTCAGGGTCCACAGGCGGTAGAACAGCCGGTCACGCGCCTCCCCCGCAAGACCTTCCAGCTGCTGCAGTTCTGCGCGACTGAAATAGCGTCGCGCCAGGCGCATCACGTCCCGCGCGCCGGGCCGGTGCTGCTCGATATCCACCCCGAGGGGAGCGGCGTCGCCGGCCATGTGCCAGGCCAGCACGGCCCAGTCGCCGCTGTGGCTCAGATTGAACGCAATCGGCCGCGGTGGGTCCAACAGTGCGGGCTTGCCGTGGGGCCCCGCCACAAAGTCGAGGGCCAGTGGCTCAAGGGACAACGCGCCAGCCAGCTGGCAGCGCACCAGGGCCCGCGCCATCACCGCCCGGCTGGCGTGAATGCCGGGCAGGCGCGCGCAGCGCTCACGCTCCGACGGCGGCAGCAGGCGACACAGTGCGGTTACGGCGGCAGTGTCAGGCCGCGCCGCCAGGCGGCAGAAGCGTAAATGGACGATCAGCAACGTTTTTGCCCTGAAAATTACCAGCGGGCGCCGTCACTCCGGACCGACTGCCCGGTTCTGTGGTACGTTTGCGCCGCGAAAGAGTCAGGATCATTGCATATGCCATCAATCCGGTACAGCCGGTACAGGAAGACACCGCTGCGATTGCGATCGCCGCTGCCGTGGCTTCTGCTGTGCCTGTTGTCCGGACAGGTGTCTGCGATAGAGCTCCCCGCCTGGGAGCAGCTGGTCTTCGAACAGAAGAGCTTCTGGGCGACCGCGCGCGGCGTACTCACCCTCAGCGAGTTCACTGATGCCCGCGGGGCCCGTGACCTCGACAGCGCAAAAGCGGCAGTCGCCAGTGACCGACCGCAATACCTGTCTCTTGAGGTCAACAACTACGTCGCCAGCAACAGCGAGCAGATTACCCTGACCCTCGATGCGGAATCGGGCGCGGCCCGCTTTCGCTGGCGCCTGAGTCGCGGCCGCGATTCGCGTGTGAAAATTCACGAGTACAGCGACACGGGCATTGCCCGTGAGCGTCGCGAACCGCCGTCGGATGATCCCGGCATCTCCCCCGCCGACTGGCCGCCAACCCACGAAATGCAGGTCGCACTGCCGCCTGAAGCCAACGGCAGGCACATCGTTGCGACCCACGCCCTGCTTGTCCTGCTGCCAACGCTGATGGCGGACCCGACCCGCGCGGATGACTATCTCGTGCACACTGATCTCAACTTCTTCCGGCTGCAGGCGAGCCTGTCGAGCAAGACCGTGGTCGTCGACAACACGCTCACTGTCAACGGCGAAGTGAGCCGCAAGGAGCGGCGCTGCCGGGTGCTGACGCTGCAGCTGGAGCCTGTGCCGGGCAATCCCGAGCAGCCGGATGTCATGCTCATGGGTATGAGCGGCAAGATTCACGTGTTCATTGACAGGGACAGCGGTCTGCCGCTGCGCCTGCGCGGGGACGCGCCACGCATCGGGCGCGCGGAGCTGAACCTGATCGAGGCCAGCACCCGCGTCGCGCCGGACCCGGTGCAGCGACTGCGGCCGCCGCCAGCGCCGTGAGCGGGGCCGGCGCCCGTCTCGGCGTGATCAGCAATCCCGGAAGCGGCCATAACCGGGACCACTTTCCCGCCGTGCAATCGGCCCTGGCGGACTGTTCCAGCCTTGTCGCGCATGCCATTACCGCAAGCGCCGCCGACATACCCCAGGCGCTGGCCGAACTGGCAGAGGCCGGCGCCGATACGCTGGTGATCAATGGCGGCGACGGTACCGTGTCCGCCGTGATCGGCACACTGCTGGAGAGCCGCTTCTTCGAACAGACGCCCCTGATCGCCGTCCTGCCGGCGGGTACCGCCAACATGACCGCGGGGGATGTGGGCGTGCGCGGCCGCCTGCGCAGGGCGGTGAACCGGCTGTGTCGCTGGAGCGCAGATTCCGCCGAGGCACAGCGGGCCAGCGAACGCCGTGTTCGACATCTGCTGCGACTGGACATGGACGGCGCGGTGCATCACGGCATGTTCCTCGGTAGCGGCGCCATTATCAGCGGCACCGAGTACGCCCACCGCGAGGTCCATGCGCGCGGCGTGCGCGATGACGCCAGTCTCGCAGTGACAACGCTGCGCACCGTCTGGGGACTGCTGCGGGATGATCCGGCGTTCAGCGCCGCGACCCCCGTAGCGCTGTCTGTCGATGAGGCGCCGGCCGTTGAGCACGACGCCCTGATCCTCGCCCTGTCCACGCTGCATCGCCTCTCATTCGGCATGCGTCCCTTCTGGGGGCAGGGCACTGGCGTCCTCAGGCTGACGCTGGTCGATCGCGGCTGTCGCCACTTCCTGCCCAACTTCATCAACATCATCCGCGGCGATCCCGGGCGCGGCGCCAGCCCGGGCAACGGCTATCACTCGGTGAACGCCAGCGGGCTGTGCCTGCGCATTAACGGGGCCATCAACCTTGACGGCGAAGTGTTCGCGCCGAGCGGACCGCTGCGCATCACGCCCAGCGCGCCAGTGACTTTCCTGCGGCTTTAGAATGCAGCGGCCGGCATACGATTCCCTTGCCACCCTGTCGCTGGCGCCGCGCGACCAGCAGGCACTGGATGGGCTCCTGGATTCACTGGCGGCCCAGCACCACGGCTCGATACTGGGAACCCTGCTGTACGGTTCGTGCCTGCGCAGCGGTGACATCTTCGATGGCCTGGTGGATCTCTACCTCCTCTGCAGCAGCTACCGCGATGCCTATCGAAAGTCTGCGCTCACCATGGGCAACCGGCTATTGCCGCCCAACGTGTTCTACGCGCAGCACAGCTGTGGCGAGCGCGTGCTGCGCAGCAAGGTCAGCGTCATATCGCTGGCCGATTTCCAGCACGGCTGCAGCGCATCGCGCTTTGAATCCTATTTCTGGGGGCGATTCGCCCAGCCCGTGGCCCTGGTCCGGGTGCGGGACGAACGCACGCGCGATGCCATAGCAAGCGCCCTGGACGACGCCGCAGCCACACTGCTCAGGCGCGCTCTCCCGGTGCTGCCCAAAACTGGCACGGTCACCGACCTCTGGGTCGATGCCCTGCAGCTGAGCTACGCCACCGAGCTGCGCACGGAACGCCCGGGCCGCACCCGGGAGCTTGTCCTCGCCGCGGAGCCGTTTTATCAGGACGCCGCGCGTCGGGCCGCGCTGGACCGGCCCCGACTGCGGCTGAATCTGGACACCTCGGCATCACCACAGACCTATGCCTGCACCCTGTCCGCGTCACAGCGCCGTTGCGCACGCATGGCCTGGCTGTCGCGGCGCGTGACCGGCAAGCTGCTGTCAATAGCGCGACTGGTCAAGGCACTGTTCACCTTCCAGGGCGGGCTCGACTACATTGCATGGAAGCTGGAGCGTCACTCCGGTGAGCCGATCGAGATACCGCCGCGGGTGCGCCGGCGCCCGCTGATCCACGGCTGGGAATTCTTCTGGCGCCTGTATCGACGGGGCATTTTCAAGTGATGCAGCGCCTGAAGAACCTGGTGGCCCAGGACCCGGGAACCGCGGGCCTGTACCTGTTTGCAGCGGCCGCCTTCAGCCAGCGCGCACTGGCAGTGATCGGCTGCATGCTCATGCTGTATGCCCTGTGGCGGGAACGCAGCATAGCGTGGCCACAGCTGCGCCGCTCACCCCTCTTCTGGAGCACCGTACTGCTTGCCCTGTACGCACTCCTGCGCACGGCGTGGGCCGCCATCGAAGCACCGCAGCATGCCGTGCTCAACATCAAGGACGCCGCGCGAGTTCTCTACCTGTGCGGCTTTGTCGCGGTGGCCTGGGCCCTGCGCGCGGATCACCGGCGCATACTTCGATTTTTCCTGCTGGCGGCCGCCGGTTTCGCTGTCGCCCGGCTGTGGCACTTCGACTGGCAGTTCAGCTACCCGCAGCCCTGGTGGCAGACGCGGCTCGGACTGGGCCTGGAAACCATCGGCATGGGCTACTACGCCGGCACGCTGCTGCTCGGGCTGCTGGTATTTGCGCCGCGCATCGTCACCGCCGCCCGCGGTCGGGGCGCCGCCGCCGGCAGGGCGCTATTGCTCACCCTCCTCGCCGCTGCCGCCCTGCAGTGGGTAATCATGTCCCAGTCCCGCGCGGCGTGGCTGGCGCTGCTGCCGCTGCTGGCAATCGCCGCTGCCTTCACAGCCGCCAGGACCTGGCGGCGCGGCGGTATGCCCGCGCTCGGCCTCCTCGGGGCGCCCTTGCTCGTGCTCCTGCTGCTTGCCGGCTTCAACGCCCCCACACTGCTGCAGAGGCTGACGCAGGAACAGCACACCATAGACCATCTGCTGACGGGCAACCTGGACGCGATCAGCAGCGGCGACGCACGCGGCTGGAAGCACAGTATCGGCACGCGCATCACCATGCTGGAAGCGGGCTACCAGCACTGGCTGCAGGCACCCGTTTTCGGCAAGGGCCCGGCGGCGGCCAAGCTGACGCTCCTGGCCAGCGAGGACCGCATCCTGCCGCAGTACAACGACTACCACAATGCGGTTCTGGACATCCTCGTGCGCTACGGCGTGATCGGGCTGCTGATTTTCCTGTTCTGCGTGAAGTACACCCTCGCCAGCGGCTGGCGTGCCTGGCGCGGAGGCAGGCTGCCGGCGGATACCGCGCTGTTTCTCGCCTGCGCCATGGCTCTGCTCATTGCCAGCAGCCTGACCAACTTCCGCCTGCTGAATTTCGACTTCCGCTACTGGCTGTTCCTCCTGGCCGCACCCATGACGACATTCACACTCGCCGGCGGCAGCCGCGCCGACCGCGCCGGCGGATAGAAAAACCCCCCGCCTTGCTTTATAGTTCCCGCCGTCATTTCAACGTTGGAGCGGGCATGCGGGCCGGCGTTTTCATCCAGACCAATCACAAGCAGGTTACCGGCGCGATCGTCGCGGCACACGCGCTGCGGCGCTATTCGTCGAACAACGACCGCTTCGACGTCACCATCATGGACACCGCCGATTACCCGTTTTTCCAGGAGTACGAGGGCCGGGAGTACCTGCGCGACGGCGTCCATCGCACCTGGCTGAACGACGACCTGCAGTCCTTCACGCCCACCCGCTTCATGCCGCCCGGCCTCATGGATTACGAGGGTCGCGCAGTCGTCATTGATCCGGATATCTTCGCCACGACAGACATCTGGGAGCTCCTGTCCCGGGACATGCAGGGCAAGGCCATCATGTGCCGCATGCGCTCCGGCCCCAAGGGTCTCGTGGACAAGTGCATGGCCTCAAGCGTCATGCTGCTGGACTGCAGCCGGCTCACTCACTGGGACGCGGAGGCAAAATTCCGCGCCATGTTCACCTTTGAGCAGG
>JAWLGG010000180.1:0-6321 GCA_041685155.1 Chromatocurvus sp. | reverse complement strand
CCGGGCGTCATCATCAGTACACCTCGAAGTGTCGCCGCGCGCGGCGCAGGATAACCAGCGCCAGCGGCCACAGCAGCGCGCTGGTCATGGCCGGCAGCATGAACCACAGGGAGCGCGCGCCCGCGCCTTCCACCGTCTGCACCCACTGGCAGACCAGCTGGTGCACGCCGGCGAGAACAAAGACAGTGAGAGCCTGCTGCGCCACGCTGAATACGCGCAGGCGCTGATAAAGCAGTCGCGACAGCAGGACCACCACCACCAGCGCCAGCATGTTCTGGCCGATAACGGCGCCCTCGAGAACGTCCATGCCGAGCCCGGTGACCAGCGCCGTCGCCAGCCCGACGCGATGCGGCAGGGCAATCGCCCAGTAGATCAGCACCAGCGCCAGCCACTCCGGCCGCAGCCACGCGGCTATACCCGGGATGGGCAGGACCGCCAGCACATAAGCGATCAGGAAACTCGCCAGGATAACCCAGTAACCCTGTGACCGCTGCTGCACCATCAGCCGTCTGCCTCCGCCTCCACCGCGTCTCCGCGCGCAAACACCAGCAGAACGTGCCGGGCGCGATCCAGCGCTGCGGCGGGCCGCGCCTCGATGCGCGCGAATGCCTGACCGGGATCGCGCTCCACCCGGGTCACGGTCGCCACCGGGTAGCCGATGGGAAAGCGCTGACCCAGTCCCGAGGTCACCAGTAGATCGCCCTCGACGATGTCGGTGGTCGCCGCCACGTGGTGCACCTCGAGAAGATCCAGGGACCCGGTACCCTCGGCAACGGCGCGCACGCCGTTGCGATTCACCTGCACCGGTACCGAGTGCATTGCATCGGTGATCAGCAGCACCCGCGAGGTGAACTCGCTGACCTCGATGACCTGTCCCATCAGGCCCTCGGCGTCGATCAGGGGCTGGCCGCTGTAGACAGCATCACCCCGACCCTTGTCCAGCAGAAGCTGGTGCCGCACCGGGTCCGGTGCCACGCCGATGACCTCCGCGACAAGAACGTCGTCCCGCAACAGCGCCGAGGAATTGAGCAGTGAACGCAGGCGGGCGTTGTTCGCCTGCAGGGATGCCATCTGCTGCAGGCGCCCCTTGAGTACCAGGTTTTCACGGGAAAGATGGTCGTTGTCTTCCATCAACGACGCTCGGGAGCGCAGGTGGCGATCCTGCCAGCGTCCGATCGCCGACGGAATATCCGCCACCATGTAGACCGGGGTGAGCAGGGTATCGAGCAGGGAACGCGCGGTCTCGAGGCGGCTGTAGCGCAGGTCCGCTATCAGCAGCCCGACGATCACCAGCGTAACAAGAATGATCTTGAGCCCCAGATGCGACTCTTTGACAAATAACGGCTTGATAACGGACCCCGGAACCGGCCGGTTATCCGGCCATCAGTCACTCAGTTGACAGTAAGTCTATCGTATGCCGATCCATGCGTTCCATAGCGAGGCCGCCGCCGCGGGCGACGCAGGTGAGCGGATCATCCGCCACCACGACGGGCAGCCCCGTCTCCTCGGCGATCAGTCGGTCGAGGTCGCGCAGCAGTGCGCCACCACCGGTGAGGACAATGCCGCTCTCCGCGATGTCCGCGGCCAGTTCCGGGGGCGCCTGCTCCAGCGCCGACTTTACCGACTGCACGATGGAGGCGAGGGGGTCCTGCAGGGCGTCGAGAATCTCATCGCTGTTGAGGGTAAAGCTGCGCGGCACACCTTCTGCGAGATTGCGCCCGCGGACGTCGATCTCTCGCACTTCACTGCCGGCGAAGGCGCAGCCGATCTCTTCCTTGATGCGCTCCGCCGTGGCGTCGCCGATCAATGTGCCATAGCGACGCCGGACGTAGGCGACTATGGCCTCGTCAAAGCGGTCGCCGCCGAGCCGTATCGAATCGCGATAGACCACACCGTTGAGCGAGATGATCGCAATCTCCGTGGTTCCGCCGCCGACGTCCACCACCATACAGCCCGTGGCCTCGTCCACATCAAGGCCCGCACCGATGGCCGCCGCCATGGGTTCCTCGATCAATCGCACCTCGCGGGCGCCGGCACTCAATGCGGATTCGCGGATGGCGCGCCGCTCGACCTGTGTCGACATGCACGGCACGCAGATCAGCACACGCGGGCTGGGCCGGATGTAACGCGTTTCGTGGACCTTGGCGATGAAGTGCTGGAGCATCTTCTCGGTGACCTGGAAGTCGGCGATCACGCCGTCCTTGAGTGGCCGTATGGCGGTGATGTTGCCGGGTGTGCGACCGAGCATGCGCTTGGCCTCGGTGCCGACAGCCTCGATGGTTTTCTGCCCGTTGTGTATGCGGATGGCGACAACCGATGGTTCGTCGAGAATGATCCCCTGGCCGCGGACATAAATGAGGGTATTGGCTGTGCCCAGGTCGATCGAAAGATCGTTGGAGAACATACCCCGCAGTTTCTTCAACATGGAAATGGTTTACCTTGTAGAGTCCGGGCCCTGCCCAGCTGCTGCCGGGAGACATTCGGACACGTGACCGCCGTGGACCCATGGATGCCGGGACACGAAAATAGCCTGCAAGAGTATCAACCGCGGGGATGTTGGGCAAGGCGAGAATATGCTAGATTGCCGACCGACGAACGGGGCGCGCAGCATCCGCGGCCCGTGAGCAGGCATCCGGCACCATACACCATCAGCACACGACGAGCGGAAGCATCAGCGGCCATGAGCATTGGAGAGGACGAACTCGAACGCATCGCCGAGCTGGCTCGGCTGCACATCGACAGTGACGAACTGCCCGCACTGACCCGCCGCCTGGATGACATTCTCGGCATGGTCGAGACGCTGCAGGGCGTTGACACCGCCGGCGTGGAGCCGCTCTCCAACCCACTGGATGCACACCAGCCGCTGCGCGCCGACGTCGTCACTGAGAGCAATCGACGCGACGACTTCCAGTCGATCGCGCCGGCCGTCGAAAACGGCCTCTACCTCGTACCGAAAGTGATCGAATAGTCCCGGAAAAGCCGCATGATTGATATGACCGTTGCGCAGTTGATACAGGCCCTGCGCGCACGAGAATTTTCCAGCGTCGAACTCACCCGAGGCTACCTCGACCGCATCACGCAGGTGGATACCGGCCTGAACAGCTACATCAGCGTGGCGACGGATGCCGCCCTCGCCCAGGCCGCCACGGCCGACGACCTGCTCGCGGGGAGTGACGCCCCGGTCCTCGCCGGCATACCGATCGCCCACAAGGACATCTTCTGCACACGCGGGCTGCGCACGAGCTGCGCCTCGCGCATGCTGCACAATTTCGTGCCGCCCTACGACGCCACCGTCGTGGAAAAACTCAATCGGGCGGGATGCGTCACGCTGGGCAAGACCAACATGGACGAGTTCGCCATGGGCTCGTCCTCCGAAAGCAGCTACTACGGGCCCTGCCGCAACCCCTGGGACATGACGCGGGTGCCCGGCGGCTCCTCCGGCGGGTCGGCGGCGGCGGTGGCCGCTGGCCTGGCAGCGGCGGCAACCGGCACGGACACCGGTGGTTCCATACGCCAGCCCGCTGCGCTGTGCGGCATTACCGGCATCAAGCCGACCTACGGCCGGGTGTCCCGCCTGGGCATGATCGCCTTTGCCTCCAGCCTGGACCAGGGCGGCCCCATGGCACGCACGGCCGAGGACTGCGCCATCCTGCTCAGCGCCATGGCCGGTCACGACCCCCGGGACTCCACCAGCGCCGACACGCCGGTGCCGGATTACCCGGACGCGCTGTCCACGCCCCTGCACGGCGTGCGTGTCGGCCTGCCCCGGGAGTGGTTCGGCGAACAGCTGCAGTCGGCGGTGGCAGCGCGGGTACAGGCGGCCCTGGGTGAGTTGCAGGCGCTCGGCGCCACGCTGGTCGACATCGACCTGCCGCACAGTGGCCTGAGCATACCCGCCTACTACATCATTGCGCCGGCGGAGGCATCCACCAACCTCGCGCGCTACGACGGCGTACGCTACGGGCATCGCTGCGACAGTCCCCGCGACCTGCACGACCTGTACACCCGCAGCCGGGAAGAGGGCTTTGGCGATGAGGTCCAGCGACGCATTCTGGTGGGCACCTATGCCCTGTCATCGGGCTACTACGAGGCCTTCTACAAGAAGGCACAGCAGGCCCGGCGACTGATCCGCCAGGACTTCCTCGATGCCTTCGAGCGGGTGGACGTCATCGCCGGGCCGACCGCACCCGGCACGGCTTTCCGCCTCGGCGAGAAGACCGACAACCCGGTCGCCATGTACCTCGAGGACATCTACACCCTGGGCGTCAACCTCGCGGGCCTGCCCGCCCTCAGCATGCCGGCGGGCCTGGTGGACGGCCTGCCCGTGGGCCTGCAGCTCGTGGGGCCGCATTTTGGCGAGGCGCGCCTGCTCGCGGCAGCACACCAGCTGCAGCAGGCCACCGACTGGCACCTGCAAAGACCACCTGAGCCGGCCGCTGCGGGAGACGCGGCATGAACTGGGAAACCGTCATCGGTCTCGAGGTACACCTGCAGCTGGCCACACAGTCCAAGATCTTCTCCGGCAGCGCCACGCGCTTTGGCGCCGAGCCCAACACACAGGCCAGCGCCGTCGACCTGGCGATGCCGGGCATGCTGCCCGTGCTCAACGAGCAGGCCGTGCGCTTCGCGGTGATGTTCGGCCTCGGCATTGATGCCGAAATCGGCCGCCGCTCGGTGTTCGACCGCAAGAACTACTTCTACCCGGACCTGCCCAAGGGCTACCAGATCAGCCAGTTTGCCGAACCCATCGTCGGTCGCGGCGAGTTCGAGATCCAGATGGACGACGGCAGCACGCGACGCATCGGCATCACCCGCGCACACCTCGAGGAGGATGCGGGCAAATCCCTGCACGAGGACTTCCACGGCCAGACCGGCATCGACCTGAACCGCGCCGGCACACCGCTGCTGGAAATCGTCAGCGAGCCCGACCTGCGCAGCGCCGCGGAGGCCGTCGCCTACCTCAAGGCCCTGCACAGCCTGGTGCTATACCTCGGTATCTCCGACGGCAACATGGCCGAGGGCTCAATGCGCTGCGACATCAATATCTCGCTGCGACCAGGGGGCAGCGACCCCCTGGGCACCCGCGCCGAAATCAAGAACGTGAACTCCTTCCGCTTTGTGGAAAAGGCTATCGCGCACGAGACCCTGCGCCAGGCGGACATCCTCGAATCCGGCGGCCGCGTGGTCCAGGAGACCCGTCTGTACGACGCCGACCGCGACGAGACCCGCCCCATGCGCAGCAAGGAAGTCGCCAACGACTATCGCTACTTCCCGGAGCCCGACCTGCTGCCGGTGGTACTCGAGAAGAGCTGGATCGAACAGCTGCGCAGCGAGCTGCCGGAGCTGCCGCCGGCCAAGCGGGCGCGCTTTACCTCCGAGTACGGATTGAGCGCCTATGATGCGGGCGTCCTGGTCGACAGCCGCGCCCTGGCAGACTACTTCGAGGCGGTGGCCCGCGACTGCGGCGACACCAAGATCGCCGCCAACTGGGTGCAGGTCGAACTGCTCGGTCAGCTCAATCGAGATGACCTCGGCATAGCCGAGTGCCCCGTTTCACCGGCGCAGCTCGCCGGGCTCATACGCCGGATTCTCGATGGTACGATCTCCGGCAAGATCGCCAAGCAGGTGTTCGAGGCCATGTGGCAGGGCGAGGGTGACGCCGACGCGGTCATCGACAGCCGCGGCCTGAAGCAGGTCAGCGACAGCGGTGAACTTGAGGCCATGGTCGACGAGGTGATCGCGGCCAGCCCGGACCAGGTCGCCCAGTACCGCTCCGCCGACGCCGGCAAGCAGAAGAAGCTCATCGGCTTTTTTGTCGGTCAGGTCATGAAGGCCTCCCGCGGCCAGGCCAACCCGGGCATGGTCAATCAACTGCTCGCCAGCAAGCTCAAGGACAACTAGCACGATGCGCAAGGACAAGGAAAAGGTACTCGACGAGGTCTGGGACGACGCGCGCGTGCGCAGCTTTCTCAACGTGCGGTCGCACTCGGGCGACTCCGACGATTTCCACTGCCTGCAGCGCGCGTACCAGAGCATGCGTGAAGACGACTTCCGGCGTTTTCTCGTGTTCTTCACTGAGGCCGGGCGCGATGTCAACGCGACCAGTGCGTCTGGGGAGACTGTGCTGTCCATTGTGAAGGGGCATCGGCTCGGGGGTGGGTATGCTGACGCGCTTGCTGAGTTCGGGGCCAGTTGAGGATATCCGGGTCGAACCGCAATAGTATTGCGCTTCGTAGTCCGGTTGGCCGCCGGCGTGAGCTATTTCGAGACTCGCCGTAAAGCCATCCATGGCGGCTCGACGGCGACATCCATGTCGCCGAC
>JAWLGG010000179.1:0-6346 GCA_041685155.1 Chromatocurvus sp. | reverse complement strand
CTCTCGCGCCCTTCGCGGGGGCCCGTGCATGGCAGGGCTCCGGAAAGCCGACTGGCTTAGCGTTACACGATTGGAGAAGGTTGAATGGCTCGTATTGCCGGCGTCAATGTTCCAGATAACAAGCACACGGTTATCTCGTTGACCTATATATATGGTGTCGGTCGCGCTCAGGCGCGCCGTCTCTGCAGTGCCTGTGGTATTGCCGAGACCACCAAGATGAATGAGCTGACTGACGCTGAGCTGGACACGCTGCGCGCAAGCGTTGGCGAGATGACCGTCGAGGGTGACCTCCGGCGCGAGCTGTCCATGAACATCAAGCGGCTCATGGATCTGGGTTGTAATCGCGGTCTGCGTCACAGGCGCAGCCTGCCGTTGCGCGGTCAGCGTACGAAAACCAATGCGCGGACGCGCAAGGGTCCGCGGAAGCCGATACGTCGCTAGAGCCCCGAAGGGAGTTCGGTACGTTTCCCGGTTTAGTGTAGCTGCATCGTTTATGCAGTGTTGATATTAACAGGAAAGAGAATATGGCAAAGCCAGGTGCCAAAAGCACTCGCAAGAAGATTTCACGCACGATTGCCGATGGCATCGCTCACGTGCACGCTTCTTTCAACAACACCATCGTCACCATCACTGACCGTCAGGGCAACACCCTGAGCTGGGCGACTGCCGGTGGGTCCGGGTTTCGCGGCTCGCGCAAAAGCACTCCGTTTGCGGCACAGGTCGCTGCCGAGCGTGCCGGTGAAGCGGCAAAGGAGTACGGGCTTCAGAATCTCGACGTGCAGGTCAAGGGTCCCGGTCCGGGACGGGAGTCCGCGGTGCGCGCGCTCAATGCCTGCGGTTACAAGATCAGCAACATCACGGATGTGACGCCGATCCCTCACAACGGCTGCCGCCCGCCCAAGAAGCGTCGCGTCTAAGGTAAACAGGAATAGAGATTATGGCTCGATATATTGGCCCCAAGTGCAAGCTGTCACGACGTGAAGGTACGGATCTGTTCCTGAAGAGCGGCGTGCGCTCGCTCGATTCGAAGTGCAAGCCGGAGTCTGTCCCAGGCCAGCACGGTGCACGGCGTGGACGCCTGTCGGATTATGGCGTGCAGCTGCGCGAGAAGCAGAAGGTGCGTCGGATGTACGGCGTGCTCGAGAAGCAGTTCCGCAACTACTACAAGGAAGCAGCGCGCCTGAAGGGCGCCACCGGCGAGAACCTTCTTCAGCTTCTGGAGAGCCGTCTCGACAACGTGGTCTATCGCATGGGTTTCGGCTCCACCCGCGCCGAAGCGCGGCAGCTGGTGGCACACAAGGCGATCCTGGTAAATGGCAAGGCAGTCAACATCGCGTCGTACCAGGTGCAACCGGGTGACGTGATCTCTGTCCGTGAAAAGGCCAAGAAGCAGCTGCGCGTGCAGTCGGCGCTGGCTCTTGCGGGCCAGCGCGGCGAGCCAGAGTGGATGGAAGTCAGCGTGGAGAAGCTCGAGGGAATATTCAAGGCAGCGCCGGAGCGTCAGGAGCTATCGTCCGAGATCAACGAAAACCTGATCGTCGAGCTTTACTCCAAGTAAACGCGACGCTGGCCAGTCTTCCAATCAGTTACAGGTGCCCCAATGCAGAGTGCAGTGAATGAATTATTGACACCCCGTGTCATAAAGGTCGAAGAGAAGAGCAGCACGCGTGCGCAGGTGACGCTTGAGCCTCTTGAGCGGGGCTTTGGGCACACCCTCGGTAACGCCCTGCGGCGTATCCTGCTGTCCTCCATGCCCGGTTGCGCGATCACGGAAGTGGAGATAGACGGTGTCCTGCACGAGTACAGTGCCATGGAGGGTGTGCAGGAAGACGTTATCGAGATTCTGCTGAACCTCAAGGACGTTGCCCTGGTCATGTCGGGCAAGGACGAGGTCGAACTGAGCCTGAGCAAGAAGGGTCCCGGGGCTGTCACCGCGGGCGACATACAGACTGATCACGATGTCGAAATCCGTAACCCGGACCACTTGATCTGCAACATCAACGGCGAGAAGTCGGTGAACATGAAACTGACCGCCGTCCGCGGTCGTGGCTATTCGCCTGCGGATTCCCGCGACAATCCCGAGGAGGAGACCCGCTCCATTGGTCGCCTCCAGCTCGACGCCACGTTCTCACCCATACATCGGGTGGCCTACGTGGTCGAAGCCGCGCGTGTCGAGCAGCGTACCGACCTCGACAAGCTGGTACTCGATCTCGAGACCAACGGCACGATAGATCCGGAAGAGGCTATCCGACGGGCGGCGACCATTCTGCAGCAGCAGCTGGCGGTATTTGTCGACCTCGAGAGCGAAGCCCAGTCCGTAGCCTCGGATTCCGAGGACGAGGTCGATCCGGTTCTGCTGCGGCCGGTAGATGATCTCGAACTGACGGTCCGCTCGGCCAACTGCCTGAAAGCCGAGAATATCTACTACATCGGGGACCTGGTGCAGCGCACCGAGGTGGAGCTGCTCAAGACGCCGAACCTCGGCAAGAAGTCCCTGACCGAAATCAAGGACGTGCTGGCCTCCCGCGGGCTGTCGCTCGGCATGCGCCTGGACAGCTGGCCGCCGGCGAGCCTGAAAAATGACGAGCGGGTTCTGAGCGCCTGAGCGCCCGCACCAGAACAGCGTGCTGAGACAGCACAGAGCAAAGGATTAGTAAGATGCGTCATCGTCACAGTGGACGTCAGTTAAACCGTAACAGTTCGCACCGCAAGGCCATGTTCCGCAATATGACGGCCTCGCTGGTGGAGCACGAACTGATCAAGACAACCCTGCCCAAGGCAAAGGAGCTTCGCGGTTACGCGGAGCCCCTGATCACGCTTGCCAAGCAGGACAGCGTGGCCAATCGTCGGCTCGCCTTCGACCGTCTGCGCAACAAGGAGACTGTCGGCAAGCTGTTCAGTGAGCTCGGGCCGCGGTACCAGGCCCGTCCGGGCGGGTACATTCGCATTCTCAAGTGCGGCTATCGCACCGGCGACAAGGCACCCATGGCCTATGTCGAGCTTGTGGACCGCCCCCAGCACGAGAGTTTTGACGACGACGAGGATTGAGGCGCCCGCGGGCGTCAGCCTGCGCAAAAATGAGCGTTTGAAGAAGCCGGATACCTGTCCGGCTTTTTTGTGCGCGACGTATGGGCGGTATCGGTATGGACCGCCGTCCCGGAAGTCGGCACGCGCTGCCTCCTTGGCGAACGGCGGCACAGAACGGAGGCGGGTTCAGGCGACCTTCTTGCGCGGCGCCCGCGCCTTGCCACTGGCGCCCGTTTTTCGCGGCCTGCCGGGCTTCTTCTTTGCACTCTGTGCATTGCGCTGCAGCAGCGGCTTGAGGAACCGGCCCGTGTGGGATGCCTCGCTGGCGGCGATATCCTCCGGCGTGCCCGTGGCGATGATGTGGCCGCCCCCGCTGCCGCCTTCCGGCCCCAGGTCGACAATCCAGTCCGCCGTCTTGATGACGTCGAGGTTGTGCTCGATGATGACCACCGTGTTGCCGTGGTCGCGCAGCTTGTGCAGTACCGCAAGGAGCTGCCGGATATCCTCGAAGTGCAGGCCGGTGGTCGGTTCGTCGAGTATGTAAAGCGTACTGCCAGTATCGCGCTTGGACAGCTCCCGGGACAGCTTGACCCGCTGCGCCTCGCCACCCGACAGCGTCGTGGCCGCCTGACCGAGCCGTATGTATGACAGCCCGACATCCATGAGCGTCTGCAGCTTGCGCGCGATGGCGGGAACCGGCTCAAAGAACTCCAGCGCATCCTCCACGGTCATCTCGAGGACCTCGTGGATGTTCCTGCCCTTGTAGCGGATATCCAGGGTCTCGCGATTGTAGCGCTTGCCCTTGCACACGTCGCAGGGCACGTGGATGTCCGGCAGGAAGTGCATCTCGACACGGGTGACGCCGTCGCCCTGGCAGGCCTCGCAGCGCCCTCCCTTCACGTTGAAGCTGAAGCGCCCGGGCTTGTAGCCCCGCGACCGCGCCTCCTGCGTGCCGGCAAACAGCTCGCGCACCGGTGTGAAAATACCGGTATAGGTAGCGGGGTTCGAGCGCGGCGTGCGCCCGATCGGGCTCTGGTCGATATCGATATACTTGTCGATGTGTTCCAGGCCCTCGATACCCCATGAGTCGCTGCATTCAATGTGGTGGCGCCGTTCAGCTCGGTGGCCGCCAGCGGGTAAAGCGTGCCGTTGATGAGCGTCGATTTCCCCGATCCCGATACGCCGGTGATGCAGGTCAGCAGGCCGACAGGCAGCTCCAGCGTGACGTCCTGCAGGTTGTTGCCGCTGGCCCCGTGCAGGTGAATCAGGCGCTCGCCGTCTGCCACGCGCCGCAGCGACGGTACTTCGATCCGGCGCTCCCCCGACAGGTAGGCTCCCGTAAGGGACGCCGGGTTGCCGATTATGTCCTTGAGGGAGCCCTGGGCGACGATCTGGCCGCCGTGCACCCCGGCGCCGGGGCCGATGTCGATGATGTGGTCGGCGCTGCGTATCGCGTCCTCGTCGTGCTCGACCACGAGAACCGTGTTGCCGATGTCGCGAAGGTGGGTGAGCGTGCCGAGCAGGCGCTCGTTGTCGCGCTGGTGCAGCCCGATGGACGGCTCGTCGAGAATGTACATCACGCCGACCAGTCCGGCGCCGATCTGTGAGGCCAGCCTTATTCGCTGGGCCTCGCCGCCAGACAGGGTCTCGGCGCTGCGATCCAGCGTCAGGTAGTTCAGGCCCACATCGACCAGGAAGCGGTAGCGGGCGCGAATCTCCTTGAGAATCTTCTCCGCGATGGCGCCCTGCCTTCCGCTCAGCTGCAGCCGGTTGAAGTAGTCCTCCGACTCGCCCACGGGCATCGCCGTGATGCTGGGCAGTGTGCGCTCATCCACGAACACGTGGCGCGCATCCCGGCACAGGCGGGTGCCGCCGCAGTCCGGGCAGGGTGCCGTGGCCAGGAAGCGCGAGAGTTCCTCGCGAACGGACTGCGACTCCGTGTCCCGGTAGCGGCGTTCCATGTTGGGGAGAATGCCTTCGAAGGGATGCCGGCGCTGGAACACGCTACCGCGGTCGTTGATGTAGGAAAACGAAACCTCCTCCCCCTGGCTGCCGGTCAGGATGATCCTGCGGTGCTTCTCACTGAGCTTCTCAAAGGGCGTGTCGATGTCGAAGCCATAGTGCTCGGCGAGCGAGGTAAGCATGTGGAAATAGTAGACGTTGCGTCGGTCCCAGCCGCGAATTGCGCCCTCGGCCAGGCTGGCCTCAGGGTGGAGCACCACACGCGCCGGGTCGAAGTACTGCTTGACGCCCAGGCCATCGCAGCCGCCGCAGGCGCCGGCGGGGTTGTTGAAGGAGAACAGCCGCGGCTCGAGCTCATCAATACTGTGCCCGCACTCGGGGCAGGCAAAGCGTGCGGAGAACACCGTGTCGTCGCCTTCGCCCTCCATGAGACTGACTGCGGCCAGTCCGTCGGTCAGTTGCAGCGCGGTCTCGAAGGACTCCGCCAGGCGCAGGCCCAGATCGTCCCGGACCTTGAAGCGGTCAACCACGACATCGATGTTGTGCTTCTTTTTCTTGTCCAGTTCCGGCAGATCATCCAGGTCGGTAATCCGGCCGTTGATGCGCGCCCGCACAAAGCCGGCGGCGCGGAGCTCCTCGAAAACCTGCAGGTGCTCGCCCTTGCGCCCGCGCACAACCGGCGCCAGCAGCATGAGTTTCTCGCCCTCGGGCATTGCCAGCACCGTATCCACCATCTGGCTCACGGTCTGCGCCTGCAGCGTGATGTCGTGCTCCGGGCACCGGGGCTCGCCGATACGGGCGTACAGCAGACGCAGGTAGTCGTAGATCTCGGTAATGGTGCCGACGGTGGAGCGCGGATTGTGGGAGGTGGATTTCTGCTCGATGGAGATGGCCGGTGACAGGCCCTCGATGTGGTCCATGTCTGGCTTTTCCATCATGGACAGGAACTGCCGCGCATAGGTTGACAGCGACTCCACGTAGCGTCGCTGGCCCTCGGCGTAGAGGGTATCGAAGGCCAGGGAGGATTTCCCGGAGCCCGAGAGGCCGGTGATGACAATCAGCCTGTCGCGGGGAATATCGAGGTCGATATTCTTGAGGTTGTGGGTGCGGGCACCGCGAACCTGAATCGTGTCCATGTCGTATCTACAGTGGTGGCGGGAAACCCCACAGTATAGGGGCATGTCGCGTCGGGCAAAACCGTGCGCCTCGGCCGATCGCCGGGGCGGCGGATGCCGGCCCCGCGCGAAGCTGTTACTATCGCGTCGTTTCCGGGAGGATACGTGTGCTGACGAAAAATCCGATGACTTCGGTCGAGCGCCGCGCCGTCGGCGCCCTCGCCCTGCTTTACAGCTTCCGC
>JAWLGG010000178.1:0-6348 GCA_041685155.1 Chromatocurvus sp. | reverse complement strand
CCTCAGCCTGCGCCCGCAACCACTGCCCGGTACCGTGGCAGCGACCACAGGACAAGGGAGAAGCCGAGGAGCAGGAAGATTGCAGGTGCGATACTCAGCGAATAGCCGATCAGCGCGGGATCCCGGAATACATAGTCCGTCAACAGGCCGACCGACGTCGGACCCAGGGTGAAGCCCAGGAGATTGGCGATGAGCAGGTACAGCGCCACGATCTGGGCGCGGATGCGGTTGGGTGACACCAGCGGCAGCACGGCGGTGCCGCAGCCAAAGGGCACCGCCGCAAAGAACAGCGCCGGTGCCAGGCAGATCAGCGACAGCGTGGGTGAATCGACCAGCGGAAACGCAATCATGAAAGGAATGGCGCAGAGGGAGGATGCAGCGGGTACGCTGAGGTTGGCATCCAGGCGCCCGCGGCGCATGAGGGTCGATGCCGCAAACCCGCCGGCAAGTACGCCGCCGGCGCTGGCAAAAATGACGATGGTGCCGAAGATGGAGCCTATCTGCAGAGGCGTCCAGCCATGGGTGCGGATGAAATAGGTCGGCGTCCACAGGTTCAGGGCGAAGCTGGCGGCGGCCATCAGGGTCAGGCCGACAAACACACCGGAGAACAGTCGGGGCTGTCCCGCCACGTGGGCGATGACATCCTTTACCGTACTGCCGGAGCTGACGTCACCGACAATGGTCTCGCTGCGGGGCGGCTCCCTGATCAGTGCAATCATGCCGAGCAGGAGGAAACTGGGCAGTGCCACGCAAATGAAGCTCGCCTGCCACACCGAGCGTTCGCCGATGAGTGGCAGGACAATGCGGTCGAGACTGCTCAGGTAGTCGATCAATGCTCCACCGAAGATATATGCAACGCCGGAGCCCACGAAGCTGCACCCGGTAAAGATGCTTATGGCGAGGGGGATCTGCGGCTTCCTGAAGTAGTCCGAGATCAGGGAGTAGCCGGAGGGCGACAGTGTGGCCTCGCCGATGCCGACGAACATGCGGGCGCTGAACAGGATGGCGAAGCTTGTTGCCATGCCGCAGGTAAAGGTTGCCAGTGACCAGCACAGGGCGCCGTAGAAAATGATGCTGACGCGCCTGCCCCTGTCCGCGAGTCTCGCCAGTGGCAGTGCGAGCACCGCGTAGAACATCACGAACGAGAAGCCCTGCAGCAGGCCGATCTGGGTGTCGTTGACGTCGAAATCCGCCTTGATCGGCTCGATCAGGAGATTGATGATCTGGCGATCGATATAGGAGACGATTGCAGCGATGCAGAGTATGAACAGTACGAACCACGCATAAAGCGACCCCTGCCGGATGCCTGCTGCCGGCGCTGCAGATGTCGTTTCCGCAAGTTCTGTCATTGTCCCTGTGGTCCTTTGGTCGGGCGTCAGCGATACCGCAGGTTGTACCCTTGGCACGTTGCACCCGTGGAGAGTCGTTCGGGAAACAGACACCGGCACCAGCCGCATCCCGGCATTCAAAGTGCCATACCGGGCCTGGCGTCGCCACATCCGTTATCCCCTTCGCTCGCTGTGCGGATACTTCGAAAATCCCCCGGTTGGCACGTCGATTTTTGCATGACAGGGCCTTGCGCGCGCGTGTAATGTTTTTGCAGTTTCAATGGGAGGTCACCGGGGTGGTGAGATCAGGAAACATCGATATTGCCGTGGTCGGCGCGGGGATTGGCGGCATGACGCTGGCTCTTGCCCTGCTGCAGCGCGGTTTCCGGGTCCGCGTTTTCGAGCAGGCGCAGGGTCTCGGTGAGGTCGGTGCCGGGCTGTCTATCACGCCCAACGCTGTCAAGGGGCTGCGGCTCCTCGGGCTGGATGGCTTTCTGCATGAGGTCGCGAACCGTCCGCTGGTCCAGTGGACCCATCACGGCGAGACCGGGGAGGACCTCGTTCGCATTGACAGAACCCACTGCGAGGAGCAATACGGTGCGCCGTATTTTCAGCTTCACCGCGCCGACTTCCATGACGAACTGGTACGTCGCTGTCTGGAGCTTGAGCCTGATATGCTGCAGCTGGATGCAACGGTGGTCGCTGTCAGCGTAGACGGAGCCCGGCCGCGCCTGACCCTTGGCGACGGGACCAAGATCGCTGCGGGTGCTGTGGTGGGCGCCGATGGCGTCAGGTCGGCCGTGCGCCGTTCGGTCTTCGGCGAGGACGCACTTGAGTTTACTGGACAGATGGCATGGCGCGGACTCATCCCCGCGAGTGACCTGCCGCGATGGTGTGTGGAGGCCGTATCACACAACTGGATAGGTCCTGGCCGCACCTTTGTCACCTATCCCGTTCGCGGGGAGACGCTGGTTAATGTTGTTGCGTTTGCCCGCGCAGAAAGCTGGGTTGAAGAATCCTGGTCGACACCCGCGCTTCCAGGCGAAATTCATGCAGCGTTTGCGGGCTGGTGCGATGCGGTGACAACGGTGGTGGATACGATAAGCGACCGGGAGTGCTACCGCTGGGGCCTATTCTCTCGGCTCCCGCTGACCACCCTGGTGCGCGACAGCGTGGTTCTTATTGGCGACGCTGCGCATCCCATGCTCCCCTTTTTCGGCCAGGGCGCATCCTCTGCCATTGAAGATGCGGTTGTACTGGCGCGGTGCTTCGAACAGGCGCCATCAGTCGCCGATGCGCTGTCCCTGTATGATGCGGTACGAACGGCGCGGGTGACCTTTTTACAGTCAGAATCCAATCTGGGCGCTGCCCGGCTCCAGGGAATCGACCCCTATATGTTGAGGGACCAGCCACCCCGGAACGAGGACTCACTGGGTATCTTTCGTTACGATCCGACGTCGGTGGCGCTACAGTAATATTCGGCTGGTGGATACTCTGTCCGCTGCCGGATGACAGCGAGCGATGATCGACGTACTCTCAAGCGACGATAACGTCTATGGCAACCGTTATGACACGCAAGTCTGCATCCGATATCCCCGAGTCTCTAGGCTTCGAAATACAGGGCGCCGGGCGTCGCTATTACGACGATGTTGCACTCGACAATGTTGTCGATGCACTGCTGGAAATGGCAGCGAACCTGTGGATGGTCCGCGATCGCCAGTATGTCCTGGAAAGGGTTCTCAGCGCACGCGGCGAGGACATCAATGCCCTTGTCGAAAGCTATACCCCAGACACGGAAGAGACGGCCGAAAGACACCGTCAGTGCGATGAAATGGTCGGGCAGATCTTCAGGAGCTTTGTACGTCGTCCAACCGCTGACGCCGGCCATGACGCCAACGAGCCCTCGTACCGTCCCATGGAGGATTCACAATGAATGATGCAACGTTCCCGCGCGGCTACGTGGGCACAACACCCAAACCGACGACGCTGGGCGATGAGAGCTACCTTGATTTCGTACAGTCATTTCGAAAGCTTGTGATTCGCGAGGTGTTTCCGGTTGTCGCCGAAGCGGGTCAGGCCAACTATGAGGCACGTCGTGATGCGGGCGACATCGACGGTGATGCCATTGAGGATATTTCCAGCGCCTTTTCCGAGGTTCCTGTAACCCGCAGCTTCCAGCGATTCGTACGCTCACAGCAGGAAATGATGTGGCGCCGGTCGCGCGAATCCCTGCTTCGGGTAGCCGAGCAGCATGTGCGGGATCTGGATGCCGCGGAACAGTCTGGTCCCGCTACTCTCGAGTCGGCCCCGGGTTTTGTCACCCCTGGCTGGGCGCGACAGGAAATCCATCTGCAGCCGGGGGGTTACACGGAGGACCCGATCGCCGGGCTGGTCTTTCATGTCGGCACCCGGGCGTTCTACGAGGGAATGAACGACGACGATGCCCTGCATCGCGAACTGGCGGAGAAAATGACACTCCCCGCGGACGGTCACCTGTCACGCGTTCTCGACATTGGCTGCTCCATCGGCCAGGCAAGTCTCGCCCTCAAGCAGCACTATCCTGCAGCTGAAATCCATGGACTGGATGTCGCACTACCACTGCTGCGCTACGCGAGGAAGATGGCCAACGACGCGGGCCTTGGAATACGTTTCCGTCAGGCACTGGCGCAGCAGACGGGCTATGGAGACGAAAGTTTTGATGCGGTGATGTCGTACATTCTGTTTCATGAAACGCCGCTCGATACCATCCCGGAGATTGTGCGGGAGGTCTACCGTATTCTGCGTCCCGGTGGCACCTTCTCGATCTATGAATTCCCGAACAGCTATGGCGAGCAACTACCTCCTGCGCAGCGTTTCCTGATCGACTACGATTCACGGAATAACTGCGAACCGTATTCAATTGATTTCGTTTACTGCAACTTCAAGGGCATGCTGACCGATGCGGGGTTCGAACTGGAGGAGGGGCCGGCGACGATGAACCCGTTCCTGCAGTCCATTGTGGCTAAGAAGAAGGCATAGTCACCGTCACAGTGAATGCAGTGGTCAGTCGCCAGGCGTGCCCGATGTTCGAGGGCTGCGCCTGACGCAACTGCTTCAATTAACGTCGGCGGGTTTCTTCTGGCTCAGTGAGCCTGAATCCTCCTTCGACTTCATGTCCTTGAAGACCTTGTATTCGTTGACGCCCTGCATCGGTTGCTTTGACCAGCTGGTTGCGAATCCGCGCGGATAATCCGCGTCTCCCTCGCGGCGTCCATCCTCGGACCACAGCAGCGGGAAATGGCTGCCCGCCGGCTTCTCGCCCTCTATCATTTCGTCGAATGATACACCGGCAATGTTCACGCAGTCCGGTCGTGGCTTCCAGCGGATGTCGTCGCCGAAGACCCGCACCGACACTGAAATGCGCCAGTCGTCGGTCGGGTTCCCGCCAGAGTAGTGCAGCGTCCAGGGGTGTACTATCAGGAGATCGCCAGGGTCCATGTCCCAGGACAGGAATTCCACATTCGGATCGCCCCGCAGTTTTTCGCAGTCCGGATGTCCCGGCCTGTCGTCGGGCTTGATCATCTGCCGCGCGTTGGGAGAGAACAACCAGTAACGCACGTCCTGATTATGGGAGCCGGCGATGCACTCCAGGCTGTTGGCCCTGGTGATGGGTGTCAGCGGCATCCACAGTGACGGCACCATCACGCCGGTTGTCGGCCAGCCCATGCGGTCGGTGTGCCAGATGGTCGCGAAGTCGGAGTGTGCCGGCTTGGCGAAGAACTCGTCGAAGAAAAAGCGTATTTCACTGGACTGCATGACCTGGCCTGCCACCTCGGCCATCGGGCTTTCGAATACCAGCCTGCGGTACTCGTCAATGCGTCGGGCCATGTAGCGTCCGGGGATGTGCGGGAGCAGTCCCACATCCTCCTTGTCGATGATCACTCGTCGGGCAATAGGGTCGAGCATCTCGCACCACTCGGGATCGAAGACCTGCCTGAGACAGACCACGCCGTCCCGATTATAGGTGTCGATATCCTCCTGCGTGACGGCGCGCAGTGGGTTTCGGTTCAGGGCCACGGATTATGCCTCCATATCGAGAATGTGCTGCAGCGGTGAATGCGAAGGCACCAGCCATGCAGAATCCTCAGTATAGACGCGACTCGTCCGGTGTTCTCATCTGTGCAGCCGCTTTGTTCAACAGGCGGATACCGGGCTCAGGAAGATAAGCCGCCTGGCGAGTCAGGCCGTGGCTGTCGATTTGTCATCAGCATCGACACGATCAATGGATTCTTCGACGCGCTGGGTGATCTCCGTGGAAGCCTGCTGCAACTCCGGCAGATACTTCTCGAGCGCTGCTTCCATCGACATGGCAGAAGCAAAAAATATGAGGTTGAGAGTGGAAGCATAGCTGCCGTTTGAGAAGATCGGCACCGAGATACTGGAGGTCTTGCCCGGCGGCTCAACGTGCATGTTCCGCTCGTGCGTCGCGTAGCCCTGTCTGCGGATTCTGTCAGTATGCTGGCGCGCCTCCGAGAACAGCGCCATGGCCTTGTCTTCCGATTCGCCGAAATGGCGCAGTCCCTGGATGATTGATTCCCGCTCCGCAGCGTCGCAGAAGGCGAGATGGATCTTGCCGCTGGCACTGGAGAACAGCGGAATGTTGTCGCCCGGATAGAAGTTGGTAAACGCCAGTGACGTCATGCCGTAGGTGCTGTCGCGCACCATTATCTTCATACCGACCCGCGTGGCGATCGAAATCGGCCAGAGAACACGGCGCGTGAGCTCTTCAATGACCGGCCTCGCGGCAATCACCAGGCTGTTGTCGAACTTGTAGCCATTGCTCAGCGTATGCACCAGGGCGGTGGGGCGGTAGTGCTTGGTGTTCGGCACGCTTTCAATAAAGCCCTCGTGGATCAGCGTCTGGATGACGCGGCACGCCGTTGGATAGGGAATGCCCGCCGCCCGCGCCGCGCCCATCATGGACAGCGACCCTGCATTGTTGATGGCTTGCAGAACCACGAGGGCCCGGCTGACTGCTCTT
>JAWLGG010000177.1:0-6365 GCA_041685155.1 Chromatocurvus sp. | reverse complement strand
GACCTACTGGGCCCAGGGCGGCATGGCCGCCGTGCTGCATGATCGCGACACGATCGACTCCCACGTCGACGACACCCTCCGCGCCGGTGCCGGCCTGTGCCACCGGGATGTCGTGGAGTTCACCGTGGGCCACAGTCGCGAATGCGTGGACTGGCTGGTTGAGCTCGGGGTCAATTTTGACCGGCGGGATGACCAGTCAGCCGAAGCGGCGCAGGAATTCCACCTCGTTCAGGAGGGCGGCCACAGCCACCGGCGCATTATCCACTCCACAGACCAGACCGGCCGCGCCATCGGCGACGTGCTCGGGCGTGAAGTTCAGGCGGCCGGGAACATCGAGGTATTCACCCACCGCGTTGCCGTCGACCTGGTGGTGCGCAACGGGCACTGTCACGGTGTGTATGCGCTGAACCAGCGCAGCGATCATGTCGACCTGTTCCAGGCCCCCGCGGTGATTCTGGCGACCGGTGGCGCGAGCAAGGCCTACCTCTACACCAGCAACCCGGATGGCGCCAGCGGCGACGGTATCGCCATGGGCTGGCGGGCGGGCTGCCGGGTCGGCAACATGGAGTTCAACCAGTTCCACCCCACCTGCCTGTACCACCCTAAAGCCAAATCCTTCCTCATATCCGAGGCACTGCGCGGCGAAGGCGCTGTGTTGCGCCTGCCCGATGGCGAGCGTTTCATGCAGCGCTTTGATGAGCGCGCGGAGCTGGCACCGAGAGATATCGTCGCCCGTGCCATCGACCATGAAATGAAGCGCCTGGGCGTGGACTGCGTATACCTCGATATTTCGCACCAGAGCGAGGACTTCCTGCGCGGCCACTTCCCGACCATCATGGCGCGCTGCGCGGAGTTCGGCATCGATATCGCCCGAGAACCCATTCCGGTGGTACCGGCAGCGCACTACACCTGCGGCGGCATCGTGGTCGACACCCGGGCGCGAACCGATATTCGCGGTCTGTACGCGATTGGCGAATGTTCCTTTACCGGCCTGCATGGCGCCAATCGCATGGCCAGCAACTCCCTGCTGGAATGCATCGTATTTGCCCGCGCCGCGGCAGAGGACATAGCCGGCGGCGACGCCCTTCCCATACCGCCGCCGGACATTCCCGCCTGGGACGAAAGCCAGGTAACCGACTCCGACGAGGACGTGGTCATCTCGCACAACTGGGATGAGCTTCGTCGCTTCATGTGGGACTACGTGGGCATCGTGCGCAGCACCAAGCGCCTGCAGCGTGCGCTGCACCGGGCGCAGCTGCTGCAGTCCGAAATCGCGGAGTACTACTCCAACTACAAGGTCAGCAATGACCTCCTCGAGCTGCGCAACCTGTCAATGGTCTCGGAGCTGATGATTCGCAGCGCGCTGGAGCGAAGGGAGAGCCGGGGGCTGCATTTCACCCTGGACTACCCGACGTCCCTGGAGACGGGCACGGACACGATCCTTGAGCCTGGCAGGGCGAGCATAAAGAGTCACAGCACGGCGTAGATCACGCCACGGACCCGTGCCACAGGCGCTACGCGTGACCACGACCCAGCGGCAGCTCCACCCACGGCGCAGGTGCAGGGCGCAGGCATACGAGACCATCGACACCGCCTGCGTCTGCGCACGCCAGTAGCGTCCCGCCCCGTCCACAAGGCACCAGCCCTCTTCCGTGAGATACAGGACGCCCCTTGTATGCTCTGCCTGCCTCAGGCTGGATAGCGCGAACGCGATAAGGCAGAGGCACGCGCCAGATGCCAGGGGCGCAAACGAAAGCAGGACCAGCGCCTGGATGAGAAGTGCGAGAATGACAGTAAGGTGCAGCCAGCGCACCAACGGGGTATCAGTCAGCGGAATAGCCAGCCGCGTTACAGGCAAGGATCCGGTCGACAATGCGGGCAATATCCGGGACCTCCGGTCTGTCGCGTCCGAGAAACCAGGCGAACAGCTGCTGGTCCTCGCACTCCATCAGGCGCCGATAGCACAGCTGGTCGGCCTCCGATAGCGTCGGGAAGACCGTTTCGACAAAGGGCGCGAGGACCAGGTCGAGCTCGAGCATGCCGCGCCGGCTCGCCCAGCGCATCCGACGGTGTTCATTTTCACGTATCATCGCCGTAGAGTATCTCCCGCACCAGCGCAAAAGCGGCCATTATAGCCGCAAAGCCGCGCTAACCCGCGAAAGACCGAAAGGGCGCGGGTGCGCGGATGTGAAACGACAGGGACAGGACACCGCCGCATGCACGCCTACTATACCGAACTCACCGCCGACAGCCTGCTGCACTTTACCGGCGACCAGGTGCCTACTTTTCTTCAGGGCCAGCTGACCTGCGACTGTCTGCAGGTCAGCGAGGCTCTCAGCGCGCCCGGCGCCCTGTGCAGCACACAGGGCCGCGTGCTCACCGACTGTCGCGTCCTGCAGCTGGATGAGGGGCACTTCGCCCTGCGCCTGCGGCGGGATGTGCGCGACATGACCCACGAGACGCTGAAAAAGTATGCAATGTTCTCACGCACCACCATCAGCGAGAGGGATGACGACTGGGCTCTGCTCGCGGTCTGGGGCAGTGACGCGGCGGCGGCTCTAACGGCCGCGATCGGGGGTTCCCCACAGGGTCGGGATACCTGCCTGCGCACTGATGACCTCCTGGCTTGCCAGGCGGATGACGGCGGTGAGGCCTTCGAGATTGCCGTGGCAAGCGCGGCGCTGCCCACGCTGCTGGCCGGACTATCGGCAAACGCACTGGTGCAGCCGGAGGCCCACTGGCAGCAGAACGAACTGCGCCGCGGCCTCGTGCGCACCACGGCCGACCTGAGTGGCAAGCACGTGCCTCAGGTGCTCAACTACGACCTCGCCGGCCTGCTGAACTTCCGCAAAGGCTGCTACATCGGCCAGGAAGTGGTCGCGAGGCTGCACTACCGGGGAAAAAGCAAGCGGCGCTGTGCGGTCTATGCCCTGGTCGAAGACGCTGTCGTGGCGGCTGGCGACGGAATTGTCAATCAGGACACGGAGCGCCAGGTGGGCAGCGTGCTCCGCGTCGTTACGGCCGAGGGCGCGGCGACGCTGGCGGTCATTCTGATTACCGTGGACGACAGCGAACAGCCCCTTGCGCCGGCGGATGTCGCCGGCGGTAGCGCCGCGCTGCAGCCGTTAGCCCTGCCCTACAGCGTGCGCGGGTCCAGCGAGGCCAGCTGACGCGCGGCATGCGCATCCGGCAACGACCAGTCCAGTTCGTGCAGGCCACGCTGGCGCAGAAAGTCGTTGGCAGCGCTGAAGTGACGGCAGCCTAGGAATCCCCGGTGCGCGCTCAGCGGCGAGGGATGCGGCGCCCGCAGTACGCAGTGCCGGGCCGTATCGATGGCGGCGCCTTTCTTCTGGGCATAGCTGCCCCAGAGCATGAATACCACGGGCCGCTCCTGCGCATTGATTACATCGATCACGCGATCGGTAAAGCGCTCCCAGCCGCGCCCCCGGTGCGCGCCCGCCTGGCCCTGCTCCACCGTCAGCACGCTGTTCAGCAGCAGCGCACCGCGGCGCGCCCAGGCCACCAGCGAGCCGTGCCGGGGCACCTCAACGCCGAGATCCTCCCGCTGCTCCTGAAAGATATTGCGCAGCGATGGCGGCAGGGGCACGTCCGGTCGTACCGAGAAACACAGGCCGTGAGCCTGTCCCGGATTGTGGTAGGGGTCCTGCCCGAGAATGACCACCGCCACGTCCTGTGGCGGCGTATACCAGAACGCGTTGAAGATCTCTGCCGGTGGGGGGTAGAGCACCGCGCCCTCCCCGCGTCGCCGGCGCAGGAATGCCGACAGGTCGCGCATGTAGTCCTGCTCGAACTCCTCGCCCAGCAGGTTCAGCCAGTCGGGCTGCAGATTGATGTCGCGGCGTTGCGTCACTGACTTTTTTCCGTTGGCGAAACATAGTTTGTGCACCTGTCCAATGACAGGTATGCCGATATCGTCGTTACGGCCCGCACCTGACTTCACCCGCCGGGCAGCGCCAGCCCGACCCCCCAGGCTACGGCGATGGCAAACAGCGCGGACATGAACGTCCCCACGAGCATATATTCGGCAAATCGCCGATCCTTGAACTGATCGAAACGCACCAGGCTCTTGGCGGCAACAATAAAGCCCAACGCACTCCAGTCGTCAGCAAACAGCACTATCAGGAACATCAACCAGCGCTCGAGAATCCCGATAATGCGGCCCGCGTTGTACTCCTGGACATCGGGTAGCTGCCCACTCGCGTCATCCGAGCTAAAGCCTGGCACCAGCTGCAGGGCCTGAAACACACCCCGCATTATCACGTTCACTTCGTTCGCCAGCAGTAGTAGCCCGAGAAGAACAGGTAGCACCGCGCTCGTCAGCCCGCTCCCGGTTCCCAGAAGCGCCCTCAGCACATGATCCAGTACATTCGACAGCGCCAAACTGATTGATGACAGAGACAGCACGCCGAGATAAAGCTGCAATACCAGTGGCGTCACCGCCAGCAGCACGAGCCCTGCGACCCTGGCAGCGTAGACCGATATCCGCCCCTCGAGAAATCCAGTGGCAAAGGTGAGGGCAAACGTTGCACCGACAACCGCGAAGGTTACTCCCTGAAAGGCGAACGCCACCAGCAGCAATGCCGCCTGCGCCAAGGCCAGCGTCAGTGAAAATCGCCAGCCGGCGGCTTCATCCTGACGCAGATATGCCAAGCGGGTAAACAGAATAATACAAAGGTAAAGCTGGTAATCAGGCATCTCCCGACGCCCCAATCGTGCGCGCTATCCTTGTTGCGATTGAACGCTGAATGCCCGCGATCGGGTGTAGAAGCCCGTCGTGCAGATTCTTATAGATCGCAGTTTTGCTGAGCCGCAGCTCGTGCGCAATCTGCTGAACCGGTACGCCAGCGAGTAAATTATGATAAGTGACGAAACGGTTGGAGTGCCAACTTTCCTGCAGGCCAGAAACCAGGGCGAGTGAATGATTGATCAGTTCCGCGTCTTCCAGGCCCTCGACACGAAAACTACCGCCGTCTTTCTTCAAGCGGGAGATAGCGTCCCTTGCCCGATAAAAGGCAGGGCCATCCATCCCGAGCGCCGAGTCGGGATTGATGGGAGTCGAAATCACTCCAATCCCGAGGCCAAAGCGAGCCGTCACGGGATGCAGTCGCGCCTGCAAAACGGAGACGATCTCCCACACGGGTGTAGGGTCGGAAAACACCGCCTGAAACTCATCGCCAAGAGTAATCATCAGCGGCGATACCAATGCGTCGCAAAAGTGCTCGTTAAGGAAAACGAGGGACGACTCGAACACGCGCTGCAGAGCGGCGCGATCTCTCACGCTACGGGAATCACGCAGATCGCCAATCAGGACAAGGTATTGCACGCCGGGGGCATCCGTCGCCGCTCAGAACAAGAAAACCATATCAGTTGACTATACAATAATTCAACCTTAATAGTTTAATTTTTTACATATTCAACTTAAATGGTTTATTTTTGTATTTTTCAACCCAATAAGTTTAATGTTGACCTCGCCAGGATCAAAGCCCCCCCTTGCGCGTGACTTCACACACGGTTATGGCATTATCCTCGCAAACCCTATCAGAGTCCCATCCATGATTCACGCAAGACAGGCGAATCCAGCCTTTTACACTCTCGGGTTCATCATGGCCGTGCTTGGGACCGGTGCATTGCCTGCAGCAGCGGCCGACACGGTATACTACAATGGCACGATCATCACCATTGACGATGAGAGGCCACTGGCCGAGGCCGTGGCGGTCCGCGATGGTCGCATTCTGGCGGTGGGCGATGAGGAGGACGTCCTCGCCAGCGCCGCCGATGACGCACAGCGTGCAAATCTCAATGGCCGCACCCTGCTCCCCGGATTCGTGGACTCCCATGGCCACGCCTACGCCATTGGCCTGCAGGCGAGCACCGCCAACCTGCTGCCGCCCCCTGACGGCGTCGGTGGGGACATCGCCGCCCTGCGGTCGCAGCTTGAGGACTGGATGGCGGGCGATCCAGCCGTACTGAAGGGCATCGGCTGGGTTGTCGGCTTTGGCTACGACGATTCCCAGCTCACCGAGCAGCGCCACCCAACCCGGGAGGACCTGGATGCGGTCAGCCGTGACCACCCCGTACTGATCATTCACCAGTCCGGCCACCTGGCCGTCGCCAACACGAAAGCACTGGAAATGACCGGCATTACAGCCGCCAGCGATGACCCCGCCGGAGGGGTCATCCGCCGTGAGAGGAACTCACGCCAGCCCAACGGGGTTCTGGAAGAAACGGCATTCCTCGGCCCGCTGATGCAGCTGCTGTCACAGTTCGACGACGGTATGAACGAGCACCTCGTGGTGGAGGGGACCCGACTGGCCACTGCCTACGGCTATACCACCGTTCAGGAG
>JAWLGG010000176.1:0-6370 GCA_041685155.1 Chromatocurvus sp. | reverse complement strand
CTGGGGTCCCTTGAGAATCTCGACCCGCTGCACATCCAGCAGATCACTCAGCGCTCCGCCCTTGCGCGCCAGATAGATGCCGTCCTGATACACGCCGATACTCGGGTCCGTACCGACACTGGTCTGGTTGGTGCCGATGCCGCGGATGTAGGGCGAAACGAAGGCGCCCGACGCGCCGGAGACGCTCAGTCCCGGGGTAAAGAACTGCAGGCCCTCGAAATCCGGCGAGCCAATCTGCTCAATCGCGTCAGCGGTAAAGGCGGACAGTGCAATCGGTACATCCTGGGCACTCTGGTCGCGTTTCTGCGCCGAGACAATCACCTCTTCCAGCATGGGCTGCGCCTGTGTCGCAGCGCTGACAGAGACTGTGGATAGAAGGGCAAAGGCAATTCCGGTGCGTTTCTGCAGTGTCATGGTCAGTCCTTTTCTTATTCGGTCGGTTGATACCGGGCGTGTGCCGGCGCTTTTTTTGACAGACAGCCGCGGCGCCCCTCAGGACTCCCGGTCTTTGGCGGCCGCCACGAGCGCGCGCACGTCGCGCAGGAGCGACTGGCTGTTGAACACGATGCCATCCTTTATCGTGTAGCGAAGGCTGGTGGCGTAGTCTGGACGCCCGGTGTCCGCATTCAGACGGTAGTGCCCGGTGCCATAGAGAGTCTTGAGGTTCTTCAGGGGATTGCTGCGGGTGATGATCAGGTCGGCCTTCTTGCCGACCTCGACGCTGCCGGTGTCATCGGCAAGGCCCAGCAGTTCCGCGCCGTTCAGCGTGGCGGCGGAAATCACCTCGAGAGGCAGGAAGCCCGCCTCTCGCAGCAGTTCCAGTTCCCGGATGTATCCGAAGCCATAGACCGAGTAGATGAAGCCTGAATCGGCCCCGGCGGCGACCCGCCCACCGGCGTTCTTGAAGTCGCGGACAAATCGCATCCACAGGGCATAGTTGTGCTTCCAGGCCGTCTCGTCCTCGGTGCCCCAGTCAAAGTGGTAGGAGCCGTGGGCGAGGGTGTTGGGACTGAAGGCGCGCTGCATGTAGGGCATCGTGTAATCGGCGTGCCATTCCTTGTTGCGGGCGCGCATCAGGTCACGGTTGGCCTCATACACGCTGAAGGTCGGCACCAGGCTGGTGTCGTGCTCTATCAGGGCGTCAATGGTGTCTTGCCACCGCGCTGAACCCGGTGCCGCCGTCTGCTGCCACAGATCGCCGGCCGCGCGAAAGCGCGACTGCTCGTCACCGTAGTTGTAGTCGGCGGGGAAGTCCTGGGTGGTCCGATCGGTGAACATCGCCTCCGGGAGCCCATACCAGTGTTCAATGCTGGTCAGCCCCAGGCGTGCGCTATCCAGGGCATCGGCACGTGCCACGGAGATCTGCGAATGGTGGTAAGCCGTTCGCATGCCGAGTTCCCCGGCCTGGTTGATGGCCGCCTCGACCACCTCAGGTGCTGCGCCGATCAGTTTGATGCCGTCAGCACCGGCCTCGTGTACGCTGCTGATCCAGTTGCGTGCCGCCTCGGGTGAGGCGGTGGTTTCCGGCAGCATGGCGTACACCTGCATCCGCGGTGCTGCGATCTCTCCCGCATCACTTCTGGCTTTCTGCGCGAGCGTCCAGCGCAGGCCCATCAGCGCGCCCGCATCCCGGACTGTGGTGATGCCGTGACCGAGAAACAGTTTGCTGACGTACTCGGGGTTCGTCAGGGCGCCGCCCACCGCGTGTGTCGGTGTCCCGAAATGCACGTGAGCGTCGATAAAGCCCGGGAGCACGTACTGGCCAGTGGCGTCGATAACCCGCGTCTTCTCTGTGGTGGAAACCGTGGCGGACAGACCTGAGCCGGTCCCCGCCCCGGCAATCAATACGATGCGGTCGTCCTCAATGACGATATTCACCGGGCCGCGGGGCGGGGCGCCGGTGCCATCAATCAGTATCGCGCCGGTGATCACCAGCCGCTCGTAAGGCCCCTCGGATTCGTCTCCCCGGTCGGGAATGGCGTCGGGCGTTGTGAACCCCAGAGCCCTGACCATGGCGATGGACTCTTCGCCGGGTAAAACACGATCTGTGCTGTCCGATGCCGCAAGACAGCCGGCGCTCAGTCCGAGCAGGCACAGAAAGTGGAGTGTTCGTCGCAGTTGGCCCATGGATCGATCTCCGGAAAACGAGGAGATCAGGGTAGGCCAGGTACCGGGAGCCGCGCTTGCCATTTTACGACAGTACGCATATCATTTTGCGTCAGTTGGCGGCGGGCAACGGCAATGCAGTACGACATCAAGAATCCATTGCTGACTGCCGCGGCAACTCTCCGTGGAAGCCTGGAGGCGGCTCGCGAGGCGAATATCGACCTGCAGGCGTCCCTCGCGCGATTTGGCTGGTCGGAGCGCTGGCTCCAGGCACCAAAGGGCTACATTGCCTACCACACCGTCGTTGAGTTCCTTAACGACGTCGCAGCCAGGAATGGTTTTTCGGGCTTCGGCTTTCACATTGGCCGACACCAGCCACCGGAGGGCTATGGACCGGCGCTACAGGTCCTGAAGCTCTGTGCCACGGCCCGTGAGGCGGTTGACCTTGCGTTTCGACATCACCTGCTGGTCAGTGAAGTTTCTCTCTGGACACTGGCGCAGGACACGCGTTACGCCACACTGGAGCGCATTGAGCGCGTGCAGTACGACGGGGATCAGCGACAGCTGCACGAACTGGCACTGACAACGGTTTACGCGCTTACACGGAAGATTGCCGGCGATCACCTGCCGCTGCGGGAGGTGCATTTCGTGCACGGCAAGCCATCGCATGCGAAACAGATGCAGGGATTTTTTGGTTGCCCCGTGCGCTTTGAACAGAGCGCGAATGCCCTGATTTACCCGATGCAGGCGCTGGATCTGCCGCTCCCCTCGGCGGATGCGACGCTTCTGGCCGCGGCATCCGGCTACCTTGAAACGCTCTCCGATGAGCAGGCGCTGGACGATTCCCTGAGTCATCGGATCTATGTCCACATCAAGCAGAATCTGGGTACCGGCGACTGCAACCTTGAAGCGACCGCGCAGCGGTTTGGCCAGAGCCCGCGCGGTATTCAGCGGGAACTGCGCAAGCGCGGCTACAGTTTCCGGGATCTGGTGGGCAAGGCGCGGCTGGCTGCGGCAGAGCATTACCTAAAAAAAACGGGTATCGCGGCAGGCGATCTCGCGGGGATGCTGGGGTATCGCAACGCCAGTGCATTTTCCCGGGCCTTCAAGAAGCAGACCGGGTTGTCGCCCGATCACTGGCGCAAGGCGCCGAGGCCCCACTAGCGACGCAGCACGGCCAGCCAGCGCCCGATATTGAGCAGGCTCAGGAGCGATGCCGCGACATAGGTGAGCGCCGCGGCCTTGAGAATGCGCCGGGCGTGGGGCAGGTCGCCGTCGTGCAGATATTGCCCTTCCTGCAGCACCGGCAGGGCCTTGCCGAAACTCGCATCCAGCTCGACGGGAAGGGTGATGAGCTGCACCAGCGTGCCCAGTAACATCGACCCGACCGCGATCGCAATAAACCCCAGGCCCAATCCCGGGGCTCGCGTCGTCAGCATGACCACCGGTGCGGCCAGAAGCACAAAGCCACCGAATCGCTGCGCCCTCGCGGCGACCCCGGCAAGCGCCTGGCTGTACTTGCGCAATACGTGTTTGACCCAGATGCCGGGTCCTGCGATGGCAGCCAGCAACGATAGGGCGAAAAGAATAATCAGCATGTCCTGTGATGGTTCAGACAGGCCGCGGTTTCGTGACCCCGGGTTCGCCTGTCGCGATCCCGTCGCAGTCCGGGTTGATCTCTGTCGGTCCTGCGGCGTATTTATTCAACCGCGGTTACGGAGTGGCGTTCATGGACCTTCAGTCAAGTCTCGCATTGCTGTCAACCGCCTTCCTGTTCGGCGGCATGGTGTTGTTTTCGTTTGCCTTCGCGGCGTTCCTGTTCACGCACCTGCCTGCAGCGAAGGCAGGCACGCTGCTGCGCCAGGCTTTTCCTCACTTTTATTCGGGCGTAATCGCCGTCGCTGCCGCGGCCGCGCTGCTTCACGTCCGTCTGGACACGATCAGTGCGGTGTCCCTTGCCGCTGTAGCGCTCAGCACGCTGCCGGCACGCCAGCTGTTGATGCCCGCCATCAACAGGGCCTCGGATGATGGCGACCGCTCGCGTTTCAATCGGCTGCACAGTCTTTCGGTGGTGATCGGCCTACTGCAGATCCTGGTGGTCGGGTACGCTCTGCTGAGAGTGGGGTAATGGTAACAAGCTGGCGACTGATCCGGTGTCCGGCACAAACTTGATGAGTACCCGTAAATCTACTATACCTCTGGGTGCCAGTGCGTGTAGTTGCGTCGTGACCGGATTATTTACCGATACCAATAACAAGGGGGCCGAGGCATGTTTAACGCGCTGTGCGAGTTACCGGGCCAGTTCAACATGCGTAGAGCCACAGGCATAGCGGTACTCGCGTTTGTCGGCGCCTGTGCCACAACACCGGACGACAGCTCATCCGGTTTCACTCCTCCACCTGTCGGTACCGAAATCGACTGGAGTATGACCTACGCGAATGGTGCCAGAGAGGACTTCACTTCCCGCATGGTCGCAAACGGCGATGACTTCGGGATCTACCTCGCCGACACGGAATTGGCGGGAGACGAGCCCTATCATTACTATGCCGAGTTCGCTGGTGGCGTGTTCTACGCCTCCTGTGGAGACCCCATGCCGACAATGAGCGAACGCGCGGCAGTAATGGATCTCTGGCCGCTGGACACGGGTGCTACCGCCGACGTGGGCGGCGGAATCCAGATCGGGTCGCGAGAAAGCGTGACGGTAAACGACCAGCTGATTGACGTGGTCTGGAGCAATTTCAGCTATCGTCGGGACGGCAGAGTGTACACAGACCGCTTCGCTGTCGCGCCCGAACATGGCCTCGTTATCAGGATGCGGCAGGATCTCGATGACGGCTATGCCGACGGCATCGTTCGGGAATTACGCTTCGCTGGTGACGCGGAAACCGGTTCGTCTGTACCTTCGCGGGAGCGACTCGGCAGTTGCGAAGGGTTGCTGTAAACAGACATCCAGGGCGACCGGGGAGTGCACTTCCCTACGCTTGATGCGAGGCGAGCCATCGGGATAAAAACCGTTCCGAGGATCAGATTGACAGGCAGAAAGCCCGACAGTTGAGTTGCCGCGCATTGCGCATATGTCAGTGATGGATTCCCCGTTATCCTGTTGGCTATCAAGGACCCCACTGAAAAAGCTACCCACCACCGGTTGGATGCCCGCGTGCAGGCTGTTGGACATATCCCATGAAGAAAAACCCCCGGTACACGCTGCCGTTAATCGCATTCACAACGCTCCTCGCGGTAGCTCCGAGCGAACACGCCGTTGCGACTGATGCTGTTGCACCCTATGTTGTCACCACCCGTGAGGACGTGCAGCGAATGCTTGATCTTGCCTCGGTCGGGCCGGGCGATCTGCTCATCGACCTGGGATCGGGTGACGGCCGGATTCCGATTGCCGCCGCTCGATACGGCGCGCTTTCCCTCGGGGTCGACATTGACCCGGACCTCGTTAGCACGGCGCGGGACACTGCGGCGCGGGCGGGTGTGGGTGCGCGGGTTCATTTCAGAGTCGGTGACGTTTTCACCACGCCAATCGCGGAAGCCAGCGTCGTCACACTGTACCTGATGCCGGAGGTGAATCTCCGACTGCGGCCCCGCCTTCTGTGTGAGTTGGAGCCGGGTACCCGGGTCGTCTCCAATACGTTCACCATGGGTGAATGGGCCCCCGATGCGCATGTTCACGGACGCAGCAGCGGTGGCCTGCTGCTCTGGATTGTCCCGGACCGCGTCGAGGGACGCTGGCAGGTCGAGTCGTCGGGTGAGGTGCTGCACATCACGCAGAATTTTCAGGAAATTGCAGTCACCCTGCACAGCGATGGCACGCCTGTAGCGAGTGGCGTCGGAACGCTTCGTGGCCGTCAGTTCACCTGGGCGGGCGAGGGCGTCGAGGGACGATACCTGAGCGCTACCGCGCGCCGGCAGGGTGAGGTGCTGCACGGTGTTATGTGGCATGACGTCAAGGGGGATGAAGTTCCGGAGCGCATTGCGTTCACGGCCCGGCGTGAGTCCTCCGATGGAGCCAGTGAGAGCTGTATGTCGGCACACACCAATACAGACGACTGAGATCGCGATTGCTTTCAGCTTGCGGTCAGTCCTTCTTACTGCACCTGCGCCTCTTCGAGGTAGCGGAAGAAATCGGAGGCGTCCTTGAGCATCAGGGTGCTGTTCCCACCCAGGGACCGGTAGCTCTCCAGCGTGCGGAAGAAGGCATAGAACTCGGGGTCGGCGCCGAAGGCCTCACCGTAGATCCGTGTCGCCTCGGCATCCG
>JAWLGG010000175.1:0-6375 GCA_041685155.1 Chromatocurvus sp. | reverse complement strand
AGGTGCTTTCGGATGTCCTCTTCAAGCTGGTGGACAACCCGGTCAATGCGCTGCTCACGGGCAACTTTCTCGGTTGCCTGACCTGGGCCGTGCTGCTCGGGGTCAGCTTCCGCTCCGCCCCCGCGACCTTCCGCGACAACCTGGCGACGCTGGCCGGCGGTGTCTCGGACGTGGTGCGCTATGTGATCCGCCTGGCGCCGGTGGGCATTTTCGGGCTGGTGGCTGCCACGGTGGCCACCTCCGGCGCCAGCGCCCTGGCGGGCTATGCCAGCCTCGCCCTGCTGCTGGTCTCGGCGATGCTGGTCATGGCGCTGCTGGTCAACCCGCTGCTGGTGTTCCTGCTGACCCGGGAGAATCCCTATCCCATCGTGCTGCGCTGTCTTGAGGGCTCCGGTATCACGGCGTTCTTCACGCGCAGCTCGGCGGCCAATATCCCGGTCAACCTGACCCTGGCTAAGACGCTGGGCATCAGTGAAGAGCTGTACAGCATGACCATTCCCATCGGAGCCACGGTGAACATGGCGGGTGCGGCCATCACTATCACTGTACTGACGCTGGCCGCGACCAACACGCTTGGCATCGACGTGTCCTTCGGTGCAGCCCTGGTGCTGTGCGTGGTGTCGGCCCTGGCCGCCTGTGGCGCCAGCGGGGTGCCCTCGGGCAGCCTGCTGCTGATTCCGCTGGCCTGCTCCCTGTTCGGGATTCCCCTGGACGTGGCGATGCAGGTGGTGGCGGTGGGCTTTGTCATCAGCGTGTTGCAGGATTCCGCCGAGACCGCACTGAACTCGAGCACGGACGTGGTCTACACCTATGCCATCGATCGCATGCCGCTGGGCGGCGCATCCGCCCGCCGCGGTATCAGCGAGACCTGACCTCGTCCAGGGTTGCACAGAGCTGGCGCGCACCGGCCAGCAGTCGCGGCGTCGGCCGCTCGATCAGGTCGGGATTGATGGTGAATAGCGCGTCTGCCTGCACGGCGCGCAGTCCCGCAATCTCGCGCCACTGCGCCAGCCAGGCGTCGACCTCCCGGCTGCTGCCGCTGGCGACGATCGCCTCTGGGTTGCGCATCAGCACGGCCTCGCGGCTGATGCGCGGTGCGATCCCCTGCGCATCGCCGAAGATGTTCTCGCCCCCGCACAGCGCAATGACCTCACTTATCAGGTGCTCACCGCCGATGGTCTGCAGCGGGTCGTGCCAGATCTGGTAGAACACCCCCAGTGTCGCCGCGCCCGCGGCAGATTCCCTGAGCGCCGCCAGTTCACGCTCAAAGCGCTCGGCGCTGCGCGCGGCCTCCACGTTCTCGCCCGTCAGACGGCCGAGGGCGCGCAGGGAGGCCGGGATGTCGGCCAGCCGGCGTATCTCGTCGCTGTAGATCGGGATGCCGAGCGCCCTGAGTCGCCGCACGATCGTGCTGCCGGTGCCTGAACCCCAGGCCAGCACCAGGTCGGGCCGCTGCGCGACGATCGCCTCGACGCTGAGACTGTTGTAGCCGCCGATGCGCGGCACGGCGCGCGCGGCAGGCGGGTAGTCACTGTACTCCACGGTGGCGGTCAGGGTGTGGCCCGCGCCCGCGGCAAACAGGTTCTCGGCCAGGTGCGGGGCCAGGGCGATGACGCGCTGTGCCGGTTGCGGCAGGGTGACCGTGACACCATCGCTGCCGGTGGCGCTCACGCTGCGGCTCCAGCCGGGCAGTGCGACGAGCAGGCAGAGTGCGCCGGTGATGACTGCCGCGCCCCATCCTGAACGCGGACCCGCCGGCTGCCCGCGGTCCTGTTCGCCTGCTCCCGGCATCAGCCTACGCCGGGAAGACAAGGGGATAGCCTCCGTCGGGGTGGGTGGTGACGCGAAGCGCAGTGCCGTACAGGGCTTCCAGGAAATCCGCCGAGAAAACCCGGCCCGGTGTATCCAGTGCAGTGCAATGTCCGCGGTCGATGACCATGACGCGGTGACACAGGCTTGCCAGCAGGTTGATGTCGTGCAGCGCCACGACCACGGTGCAGCCGCGGCCTGCCAGTTCCCGCAGTAGCGCCACGAGCTGCTGCTGGTGCCTCAGATCCAGCGCGGCAGTGGGTTCGTCGAGCAGGAGCAGCCTGCCGTCGAGGGATCCGCCGCGGTCATCCGCCTCCAGCTGGCACAGGACCCGGGCGAGCTGGACGCGCTGCTTCTCGCCCCCCGAGAGCAGGGTGTACAGGCGATTCGCGATGGCCTGCGTGTCGGTCGCTTCCAGCGCCCGCGCGATCAGCGCCCGATCCGCCTGCCTGCCGGCGGCATGGGGCAGGCGACCGAGCGCAACGACTTCGGACACGGTAAACGGGAAGGTCAGGGACGAGGCCTGGGGCAGGTAGGCCACGCGGCGTGCCCGCGCCGGGGCGGACCACCGGTCCAGCGCCTGGCCGCCGATGTCCGCAGCGCCCGCGAGCAGCGGGGTATCCCCGGCGACGAGCCGCAGCAGGGTCGACTTGCCCGCGCCGTTCGGACCGAGCAGGCCGAGTATCTCGCCGGCGCCGCACTGCAGGCTGATATCCGTGAGCACCGGGCAGGCGCCCCACCCGGCGCTGGCCTTGTCCAGGACCAGCGTGGTCATGCCGCGGGCAGCCCGTACTGACGTCGCTGGCGCAGCAGGGAAATAAAGAACGGGACGCCGAGCAGCGCGGTGAGAATACCCACGGGCACCTCTGCCGGCGGCGCCAGCAGCCGCGCCGCGGTGTCCGCGCACATCAGCAGGAGGGCGCCGGCCAGTGCCGACGCCGCGAGCAGGTAGCGATGGTCCGGCCCGGTGAGCAGGCGCATCATGTGCGGCACCACCAGGCCGACAAAGGCGATGGTCCCGGCGAGCGCCACGCACACGCCGACGCCCAGGGCGACCCAGGCAACCAGGTGACGTTTCAGGCGGGCGACGTCGATCCCCAGGTGGCCCGCCTCGGACTCACCCAGGAGCAGTGCGTTGAGTGCGTCGGCGTAGCGGGGCAGCACCGAGCACAATAAAGCGGTCACGGCCAGTGCGAGGCAGAGCTCAGCCAGCCCGGCGTTGTCAAAGCTGCCCATTTTCCACAGGCTGATGCGGCGCAGCAGCTGATTGTCGGCGTGGAACTCGAGCAGGCTGACCGCCGCGCCGGACAGCGCGGTGATGCCGATTCCCGCGAGCAGCATGGTGGCCACGGAGGTTCCCGTGCTGTCGGTCGCAAGCCGGTAGACAAGCACCACCGCCGCGGCGCCGCCGATGAAGGCGCCCGTGGAGACCAGGCCGAGCATCAGCGCCAGGCTCGCGGGTGCGGCCAGCACCATGACCAGGGCGGCGCCGAGGCTGGCACCGCCGGTCACGCCGATCAGGGACGGGTCGGCGAGAGGGTTGCGAAACAGTCCCTGGGTCGCGGCGCCGCACAGGGCCAGTATGGCGCCGCAGCAGGCCGCGAGCAGGGTGCGCGGCAGGCGGATCTGCCCGACGATCACCGCGGCCTGGCTGGCGGGCTCCCCGCGCAGCGTCTCACCCAGCGCGCTGGCGAGCTCAGCGGGAGAAAAGGCGACCACACCAAAGGTGACTCCGACGAGCAGGGCCGGCAGCTGCAGGCCGATCAGCACGGCGATGACCCGCCTGGCGCGGGACGAGCGATCGCCGTTCACGGGGTCAGTAGTCCACGCCCTTGCGCGCCTTGATGCCGCTGGCAAAGGCGTGCTTGACATCGCGGACCTCGCTTACCGTATCCATGATGTCCTGCAGCGCCGAGCCGCCGCCGCGCCCGGTGACCACCACGCTCTGCTCCCGCGGTCGTCCGGCGAGAGCGGCAAGCACCTCGTCCTCGGGCAGGTAGTCAAAGGCCAGCATGTAGGTGAGTTCGTCCAGTACCACCAGGTCATGGGCCGGGTCGCGCAGCAGCGGCAGGGCCTGGTCCCAGGTGCGCCGGGCCGCGGCGATGTCGCCGCTGCGATCCTGGGTGTCCCAGGTAAAGCCGGTACCCATCTGGTAGAAGGTCACCTCGGGGCACTTGTCGCGCAGGTAAAGCTCCTCGCCGGAGAGCTGCTCGCCCTTGATGAACTGGATAACGCCCACCCGGTGTCCATAGCCCAGGGCGCGCATGACCATGCCGAAGGCGGAACTGGATTTGCCCTTGCCGTTGCCGGTGAGAAGAATGGCGACGCCGCGTTCGGTTTCCGCCGCGCGGATGCTGGCGTCCACGCTGGCCTTCTGCTTTTCCATGGCCTGCCGGTGTTTTGCCTCGCGGCGGCTGTCCTGGTCGTTATCGTCTTGCATGGCCTGTGCCTCAATTGCCGGGGGGGCGATTGAGAGGAGGATTCGAAGGGAACAAAATGCGCGGGCATTCGGCAACCTTGCACGAAGCCCTCCGCTCCATCGTTGCGTCTGTCCGGGCAGGTATCGGGCTTGCGCCACTGCGTGACGCTTACCGTTGCGGGGGCAGCGCTGGACTTGTTGCGCGGCCGCAGCCCGCATCGCACCAGACTTCCCATTTAACCTGCCCAGGTGCAGTGACACGCACGCACCGGCAGGCACCCTGAACGGCGCAGACTGTATGGCGCGGCCCGCCTAAAGTCAAACCCGCGTGGCCCGCGACCGGGCCCCGCAGCGGCGCGTCGATAGGGTAGAATCCCGCCCCGTGGAAGCGCACGGCATACAGGCAGGTACCCTGCAGGCGATTACCGACCGTCTCGGTCGCGAGCCCCGCGGACTGCGCGAGGTGGCGGTGGCAGACGCCGACGGAGCGCCCGTGGTCATCCGGGTCGCTTCGGTTGTCGATGGCAGGCCCTTTCCCACGCTGTACTGGTTGATCGACCCGGCGATCAACTACCGGATTGACCGCGCGGAGGCGCGCGGCACCATCGCCGAGCTGCAGGCGCGGGTGGATGCGCAGCCGGCACTGCAGGTGGCGATGGCGGGAGACCATGTCCGGCACATAGCCAGGCGCGAAGCCTACCTGAGCGCTGCCGAGCGGGCACACCTCGACGCCAGCGGCCAGTGGCCTGCGATTCGCGAGCGCGGCATCGGCGGCATCGCGGATTTCACGCGTATACGCTGCCTGCACACCTGGTATGCGGCGCACCTGGTTGAGGCCAACACGGTGGGCGCGCTGCTGCAGGCGCTGTGGGACGGAGAGGGTGCCGCGGATGCTACCCCTTCTCGAACGCCTCCTTCACCGTCGCGCTGAGGGTGCGACAGGTGTAGGGCCTGCGGATATCGATTACACTCCGCGGCAGAGTCCCCCGGTCATTGGAGACCTCCCTTGCTTCCGTGCTTTATCGCGATCGCCGGCCCGTCCGGTTCGGGAAAGACGCTGTTTGCCCAGACGATCCGCGAGCGGGTTGCGCAAGTGGAGCCGCATCTTGACCTGGCGGTCATCAAGGAGGATGCGTACTACCGTGACCAGACCCACCTGTCACTCGAGGCACGCGAGCGAGTCAACTATGACCACCCCGACGCCCTCGAGCAGGAACTGCTGCGGCATCACCTGCAGTGCCTGCGTCGCGGCGAGGCCGTGGAGGTGCCGGTGTACGACTTCAGCCGGCATACCCGCGCCGACGACACCCTGCGCGTACCCGCGGCGCCGGTGGTTATTGTCGAGGGCATTCTGCTGCTCAGCGACCCCGACCTGCGCGCCGAATTCGACATCAAGTTCTTTGTCGATACCCCCCTCGATATCTGCCTGCTGCGGCGTATCGCCCGCGACATGCAGGAGCGTGGGCGAACGCTCGCCTCCATCACCGAGCAGTACGAGAACTCCGTGCGCCCGATGTACTACGAGTTCATCCAGAACACCGCGCGCCACGCGGACATGGTGATCACCGGCGGCGGCCGCAACGCCGTGGCGCTGGATGTCGTCGGCAGCATGGTCCTGCGCCTGCTGCGGGAGTCACCGGCGGCCGGTGCCGGGGCGTGACAGCGGCGCTCAGCCTGCTCTGCATCGGCCTGCTGCTGGGTATTGCCTACGGCGCGTCAGTGCATCGCCGCGCGGTCAACTGGCGGACGGTGGGCGGCGCGCTGGGCCTGCAGGTCGCTATCGCCGGCGTCGTGCTGTACCTGCCCGCCGGGCGGGCGGCACTGGCGTGGCTGTCTGACCGGGTCACGGGGGTGCTGGGTTACGCGCAGGCGGGTATCGATTTCCTGTTCGGCGATATCGGCGGCTTTGAAGTGGGTTTCGTGTTTGCTTTTCACGTCCTGCCGGTCATCATCTTCTTTTCCTCTCTGGTCGCGGTGCTTTACTACGTTGGCATCATGGGCTGGCTGATCCGCGTTATCGGCGGTGGCCTGCGCTGGCTGCTGGGCACTGGCCGCGCCGAATCCCTGTCGGCAACGGCGAACATCTTCGTCAGCCAGACCGAGGCGCCGCTGGTGATCAGGCCCTACCTGGCCGGCATGACGCGCTC
>JAWLGG010000174.1:0-6386 GCA_041685155.1 Chromatocurvus sp. | reverse complement strand
CGAACACGGGGCGGGAATCGTCGTCAAACAGCGCTGCCATCGCGTCGGGGTCATCTCCCGGGTAGTTCATCGCGTTGAGGGGATAGTAATGATAGTCGAGGCCTGCGGCGCTGGCCGCCGCGGCCAGGTCCTCGCTGCGCGGCTGGTCGGGCGCCTCGCCGTCCGGACGATTGTTGATCACAACCCGGTAGCCCGCCTGGGCTATCGCCGGCATGTCCTCGGGCTGGACCTGCCCGGCGACCCCGACGCTGTCTGTGAGACTGATAATCTGCATGTTCTCTCTCCTGTCGGCGGGGCGGTTGCCCCGGCTACCCTGGCGTTTGCGGGCCGCACCTGCGGCGAACGCCTCAGCCTCTCGGTTACCCCGCGGGCACGGCGCCACCGGCCAAGCCGAAGTCCAGACCATCGGCAATCAGCTTTATGCCGACTAGCACGAGGAATACCGCAATGATCCTGTAGTATACGGCGGGGCGCGAGTGCAGTACCAGCCAGTGACCGATGCGTACGCCGACCGGTGCCAGGGGCATCAGCACCAGGGAGTACAGCAGGTTCGCTGAGTCGAACTGCCCGAGCAGATAATATGGGTAGAGCTTGAGCGCGTTCACCACCGCGAAGAAAACCCCGGCCGTGCCGGCAAACATCAGCGGCGGCAGGGCCTTGGGCAGGAGGTACATGGTCAGCGGCGGGCCGCCGGCGTGGATACTGAAACTGGTGTAGCCCGAAAGCGTACCGAAAAACAGTGCGGTGCCCGCATGGTGCTTGCGCCCGGTCACTGCCTGCAGGCCCAGCAGCGTGAGCAGCCCAAAGGCCATGGCGACCACGCCGACCAGAAGCCGCAGCGCATTCTCGTCCAGCACGCCGACGCTGTAATAGCCCAGGGATATCCCTAGCACCGCGCCGGGCAGCAGGCGACGCAGGGCACGCCAGTCGAAATTTCCCCAGTAGGTGCGCACCACCACCGCATCCATGACGACAAGGATCGGCAGCAGTATCGCCGCCGCCTGTACCGGCGGCATGACCAGTGCCATCAGCGGCACCGCGAGGATGGCCACGGCGCCGCCGAAGCCGCCCTTGGCGATGCCGTAGAGCAGGACACCGGGGATACTCACCAGCCAGAACAGCGGATCGTCCAGCATGCGCCGGATCAGTCGACCAGCCGGAACGCGTCGCCACCGAGGACATCCAGAATCTCGCCCCGCGGGTCAGCGGACCGCGGCAGTGCGTCGCCGGTGATACGCTCGGCGAGCCCTGTGTAGGTGGCGGAGACCTCCTCGAACAGTGCCCGGGGCAGCACGCTATCCCGCGCCAGGGCCTGTCGGTCCGGCATACGGTCCTTGTTCAGCAGGACGTCAGGGTCAGCGACCTGCGCCAGCAGCGACTGGCGGAAGGTCTCCTTGGAGTTCTCCAGGACACGACCGTCGCCATAGGCCTCCGTGTCCCAAATGCGCGAGGAATCCGGGGTGCCCACTTCGTCCATGTAGACAAGGCGCGCACTGCCGTCGATATCGGACACATAACCGAACTCGAACTTGGTATCGACCAGCAGCAGCCCATTGTCCGCCAGGCGCGCCGCAATCAGCGCGAAGCCCTCTCTCAGCAGTCGGTCGCAGACATCCACGTCACCCGGCGACGCGAAGTGAAAGCGGTGGTGATGCTGGCGAATCTGCGCCATGCTGACGTTGACGTCATCCGCCGCGGGAACGCCGGGGATGCCCGTCAAGATGCCCTTGGTGGAGGGCGTCACCAGAAGCTCGGGCAGGCGCTGGTCCCGCCGCAGGCCGTCGGGCAGCGGAATGCCACAGAATTCCCGCTCGCCGCGCTCGTAGGCGCGCCACATCGAGCCCGTGATGTACTGGCGGGCAATGGCCTCGATGGCCACGGGCCGGGCGCGCTGCACAATCCACACCAGCGGGTGCGGCACCTCGAGGATATGGTTGGGTGCGAGGCCAGCCTCCGTGAAACAGCGGAACCAGTAGCTGGCAATGGCATTCAGCGCCGCGCCCTTGCCGGGCACGCCATGCAGCCCCCCTTCCGCCTGCCAGATACAGTCGAAGGCGGACAGGCGATCCGAAATCACCATGACGCCGAGCTGCGCGTCTCCCGGTACCGGGTACTCGCGACCGGCCACGAGGCGGGCACTGTCCGCCGCTGTCAGCCAATACACGGATCGCACCTTGCCGCTGTGCACCGGTGAACCGGTGCGTATCGGCAGGGTGTCATTGACGGCCAGCACCTCAGTGGCAGGCGGCATGCGGTTCTCTCCGGGGAGTCACGTGCGGCGCATGATAGCAAACCGCGGGGCTGGCACGCAGTCGATTCATAACAACGCTGCCGGGATGTCCGCGACGCCGGTATCGCCTGCGCACCGCTCCGCCTGGCCGATCGTGACAGGCAGGGCGTTGGGACCAACCGCGGCCTGCTGATACACTTCGCTTTCGCCTGATCCGGAGTCTTTCATGCATTTTCTGCGCTGGCGCTACGCCGCCCTGCCCCTGTCCATCACGCTATTGACGGCTGCTCATGCCGAGGAGGTACCGCGACTTGAGGAGGTGTTCGTGAGCGCGAGTCGCAGCGCGGAAAAAGCCCTGGAGCTTCCCGTGGGCTGGTCAGCAATCAGGGGCGATGAAGTGGATACCACCGCCCCGGTGCACATCAACGAACTCATGCAGCGCGTGCCCGGCACGTGGATCAGTCGCGGCAATGGCCAGGAAAGCCTCACCGCACTGCGCTCGCCGGTGCTCACCGGCGCCGGCGGCTGCGGGCCCTTTTTCATGGGCTGGGACAATATCAGCCTGCGCGCGCCCGGATTCTGCAACGTCAACCAGCTGTTCGATGCCAACGCGGAGCAGGCCGCCCGCGTCGAGGTCATCCGCGGCCCGGGCACCTCGGTGTACGGCTCCAACGCCATGCACGGCGTTATCAATATCCTGACCGCGGCGCCGACAGCCGAGCGACAGCAGCGCATGACGCTGGAAGCCGGTCCCTTCGACTACTACCGGGCAAAGTACCGCTACAGTGATACTGAAGGCCGCCACGGCATCAGCCTGCGCGGCAATGCCACCACCGATGGCGGCTTCAAGGACGATTCCGGGTTCGACCAGCAGAAGCTGACCCTGCGCCATGACTACGCGGGTGACATATGGCAGGTGACGTCCGCACTCGAGGCGACCAACCTGAACCAGGAAACATCCGGTTTCATCCAGGGTTTCAGGGCCTACAGGGACGGCGACCTGAGGCGCAGCAACCCCAACCCCGAGGCCTACCGCGACACCTGGTCACTGCGCGCCTACAGCCGCTGGCAGCGGGAACTGGGTTCCGGTACGGCGCTGACGGTAACGCCCTACCTGCGCCGCAACCGCATGGAATTCCTGCAGCACTTCCTCCCCTGGCAACCGGTAGAGACCAACGGACACGAAAGCCTCGGCCTGACCCTGTCGCTGAACAGCGAGCACGGCAATGTCGAGTGGACCCGGGGCATCGACCTGGAACGCACCGACGGCTATCTCAGCGAGATACAGGCCGACGACTTCAGCCCCAACCAGCCGCGCGGCGTGCACTACGATTATCGGGTCGATGCCTCCGTAGCGGCCGCCTACAGCCAGCTGAACTGGCGCCCCGGCAACGACTGGACCGTCCAGGCCGGCGCGCGCTTCGAGCACCGGCGCTATGACTACGACAACCGCACCGGCGACGGTTCCGCCTGCGCACCGACCGCCACCGCCTGCCGCTTCTTCCGGCCTGCGGACCGCGAAGACCGCTTCAGCGACTGGTCCTTCAACCTCGGCGCGAGCTACGCGGGACTCGGCGACAGCGTGGTCTACACGCGCCTGGCGCGCGGTTTCCGCGCACCCCAGACGGCAGAGCTGTACCGGCTGCAGTCGGGACAGACCGTCGCCGACCTGGATTCAGAGCGCATAGACAGCATCGAGCTGGGCCTGCGCGGCGCCCTGGCATCGAGGCTGTCCTGGGATCTCTCGCTGTACGCGATGGAAAAGACCGATGTCATCTTCCAGGACGCCGATCGCCAGAATGTCAGCGGCGCCGAAACCAGCCACCGCGGACTGGAGCTGAGCCTGGACTATCGCGCCGACGGCGGCTGGTACGCCGGCCTCGACGCCAGCGCCGCGCGGCACCGCTATGAAGGCGAAACACCGCTGCTCGGTTCTGGCAGCGACATCAGCGGCAACGACATCACCACGGCGCCGCGACTGTTCGGCAGCGCCCGCATCGGCCGCGAGCTGTCGCTCGTGGGCCCGGGGCACGTGGAGCTGGAGTGGGTCTACATGGACGAGTATTACCTGGACCCGGACAACAATCACGAGTACGACGGCCACAGCCTGCTCAACCTGAGACTGCGCAGCGTCCTGTCGGACAACTGGGAGGCGGGCCTGCGCATTACCAACCTGCTGGACCGGGACTACGCGGAACGCGCCGACTTCGGCTTTGGCCAGTACCGCTACTTTGTCGGCCAGCCGCGCGGGGTATACGCGGAGCTGTCCTGGTATCCGGGCGGGCGCTAGTGGGCCAGCTAGCGCCCGCCCATCGGCGAGATACCCACGGCCTCGCGCACTTTTTGCATAAGCGGAACGCTGTGCTCGCGGGCGCGCTGCGCGCCCTTCTGCAGTACGTCTTCGATGTGTCCCGGGTCGTCCATCAGCTGCAGGTAACGTCCGCGCGCCGGTGCAAGATGCGCATTCACCAGTTCGAACAGCTGTTTCTTGGCTTCGCCCCAGGCGATGCCCTCGGCAAAGGCCTGGCGCATGCGCGCCGTCTCGCCGGCATCGGCAAAGGCACACCATATCTGGAACAGCGCTGAGTCCTCCGTGGATTTCGGTTCACCGGGCTCCAGCAGATTGGTCCTGATGCGGTTGATCGACTTCTGCAGCTTCTTCTCAGTGTCGAACAGCGGGATAGTGTTGTTGTAGCTCTTGCTCATCTTGCGCCCGTCCAGCCCCTGCAGCACCGCGCCGTTGTCCTCAACGACCGCCTCCGGGAGCGTGAAGACCTCGGCAAAGTTGTGGTTGAAGCGCTGAGCGATGTCCCGGGCCATCTCCACATGCTGGATCTGGTCACGCCCCACGGGGATGCGCTGGGCGCCGAACATGAGAATATCCGCGGCCATCAGCACCGGATAGCAGAACAGGCCCATGGTAATGCCAAAGTCAGGATCCTCCCCCGCTTCCTCGTTTGCCTGCACCGCCGCCTTGTAGGCGTGGGCACGGTTCATCAGGCCCTTCGCGGCGTTGCAGTTGAGGACCCAGGTCAGCTCGGGAATCTCGGGGATGTCGGACTGCCGGTAGAAGATCGCCCTGTCGGTATCCAGACCGAAGGCCAGCCAGGTCGCGGCAATCTCCAGGCTGGAGCGGCGCACCTGATCCGGATCCTGGCACTTGATCAGCGCGTGGTAGTCGGCGAGAAAGAAAAAGCTCTGCTGGCCGGGCTGCGCCGACGCCGCAATCGCCGGGCGGATCGCACCGACATAGTTGCCCAGGTGTGGCGTGCCGGTGGTGGTGATCCCGGTGAGAACCCGCTGCTCGCTCATGCTGTTTTGGCCCGTGTGCAAAAGGCGCACATGATACGGATTCCTGCGGGTAAATCTATCCGCTACGGAAGCCGGGCTGGCGCGGGCATCCATAGAAGCGGCGCAATACACGCCACAGATGACAGGCGTCCTCGCTACCGGCGAGCTCGCGAACCGAGTGCATCGCCAACGTCGGCACGCCGATATCCAGGGTGCGCACACCGAGTCCGGCCGCGGTGATGGGCCCGATCGTGCTGCCGCAGCCCATATCCGAGCGCACCACGAAAGACTGCACGGGCACCCCTTCCTGCTCGGCCAGCAGGCGGTACAACCCCGCCGTCTCGCTGCTGGTCGCGTAGCGCTGGTTGGCATTGTGCTTGATGACCGGACCCGCGTTCAGGCGCGGACCGTGTCGTTCATCGTGCCGGTCGGCGTAGTTCGGATGCACCGCGTGAGCATTGTCCGCCGAGATCATGACCGAGCGGTCTAGCATGCGCGCGAAGGCCTGCTCGTTACCGGCCAGCTGCATTAGCACCGAACGCAGCATCGGACCCTGGGCACCGACGGCGGAGGTGCTGCCGACCTCCTCGTGATCATTGCACACCAGCAGCGAGGACTGCGCCGTATCTGCCGCAAGCAAAGCCTGCAGCCCGACGTAGCAGGACAGCAGGTTGTCCAGGCGTGCCGAGGCAATGAACTCCCGCTTCAGCCCGACCAGCGAAGGTGGCTGCACATCGTAGAAACACAGCTCGTAGTCCAGCACCCGCGCAACGGAGTGCCCCTGCTCCCGGAGATCCGTGGCAAGGAGTTCCCGCAGGGCCGGCTCCTGGCCCTCGGCGGCGAGGGCAAGCAGGGGCAGGATGTC
>JAWLGG010000003.1:0-25934 GCA_041685155.1 Chromatocurvus sp. | reverse complement strand
CACCCTTGCCTGCGAAGCGCGCCTTGATTCGCGTCCGCACAGCGACTCTGAGCATTACCGAACTTACCGCGTGGCCCACTAGCCCGTCAACGCCACTTTATTGTGACGCCTGCCCCGATCGCTGTGTCAAATTGTTGACATTGCCGGCAGGCCGCCCTGATACTGCCGCGCAGTCGCTACGAGGGGAGAGGGATTGTCCTGTAATGCCTGAACACGGCATCGCGCCGCATGACAGCCAGATTGAAGCCGTGCTGGCGCGCACGCTGGTCGGCATCAGTGCCGAGATGGCGGCAATCAGGACGCTGGTACGCCAGGTCGCCCCCAGCGACGCCTCGGTCCTAATTCTCGGGGAGTCCGGCACGGGCAAGGAAGTGGTTGCCAGGGGCATACACGCGGCATCGCCCCGCGCCGCAGGGCCCTTTGTTCCCGTGAACTGCGGGGCGATTCCCGGCGAACTGCTGGAGTCCGAGCTGTTCGGCCACGAGAAGGGCGCCTTTACCGGCGCGATCAGTGCCCGCCGCGGGCGTTTCGAACTGGCCGCAGGCGGGACATTGTTCCTCGATGAAATCGGTGACATGCCGCTGGCCATGCAGGTAAAGCTGCTGCGGGTCCTGCAGGAACGCTGTTTCGAGCGCGTGGGCAGCAACACGACGCAGGACAGCGATGTCCGGGTCATTGCCGCCACGCACCAGGATCTGGAAGCGCGGGTGGACGACGGCGCCTTCCGCATGGACCTGTTCTACCGCCTCAATGTCTTTCCCATCGAAATGCCGCCCCTGCGGGATCGGATCGCGGATATCCCGGCGCTGGCACAGCGTTTTGCCCAGACTCTGGAAAACGAGCGCCGCACCAGCGTACGCATCGGAGATGACGCCATGGGCTGCCTGCTGGCCTACCCCTGGCCCGGGAACGTGCGTGAGCTTGGCAACCTCGTGGAGCGCCTCGCCATACTCTACCCGGATACCGAGGTGTCGGCGGCGGATCTGCCGGAGCGGTTCCGCGGCCATGGCAGTGTGCCCCTGCCCGCGTCCACCCCGGCCGCGTCGGAGCCGTCGCGGCCGGCGGATGTTGCCGACGTGCTGGCAGCGGTCGACGCCCCGGATACGCCACCGCAGTCCCTGCTGCCGGTCGACGCCGAGATGGACCTCAAGGAACACCTGGCGCAGCTTGAGCGGTCTTTCCTGCTGCAGGCGCTGGAGCAGTCCGACTGGGTGGTGGCCAGGGCCGCCAAGCGGCTCAACCTGCAGCGGACCACCCTTGTGGAAAAGATGCGCAAATACGCCATCGAACGGCCGGATATCGCGCCGGAATTCTGACGTTGCGCGCTGTTAAATTCTGTAACTTGCTGATAAAAAAGAAAAAGTATTTCAGGCACAGTTTTTGCTAAACCTCTACCTGAATAAGCAACGCCGCCGGTCTTATGCCGGCGGTCACCGCGTTGGGGGAGAGCGATGCAGCAGGCGGCAGACAACCGTGCGCGCGAACGGGAACTGGCTTTCGAGAGTCTCGAGCGGGTATCGCGTGAGCTGGACGCATCCTATCGGGACCTGGAGGCCCGGGTTGCACGACTCAACGAGGAGCTGGCGGCGACCCGTTCGGCACGCCTCGAGGAACTGGCCGAGAAGGAGCGCCTGCTGGAGCGCCTGGCGTCGCTCATGGCCATGCTGCCCGGCGGCGTGCTGCTCGTGGATGACGGGCAGCGTGTCCGCGACGCCAATCCGGCAGCGATGGAGCTGCTCGGCGAGCCGCTGATCGGTGCCGCCTGGGCGGAGATTCAGCGTCGCATTGCCGCCGACCCATCGCGCTTCCTGTCGGTCCTGCAGCGTCAGCTGCATCCCCAGAACGAAACCGTGGTGCTGATTACCGACACCACGGAAGTTCACGAACTGCAGGCCCAGGTGGGCCGTGAACAGCGGCTCACCGCGATGGGCGAGATGGCCGCCCGCCTGGCACACCAAATACGTACGCCGCTGTCGTCCACCACCCTGTACCTCGCGCAGTTGCGTCGCGATGATCTGGACGCCGTGCAGCGCCGCCGCATCTGCGACCGACTGACCGGCCGGCTGGCGCACATGGAGGGACTGGTCAACAGCATGCTCAGCTTCCTGCGCGGGGGAAGAGCCGAGGTACGGGAACTCAACCTGCAGGATATCCTGGCGGACCTGGCCGCGGTGGTGCAGGCCACGGTGCGCGACGCCGGTGCCGACCTGCGCATCACCCCGGTGGATCGTTCGCTGCTGCTGAGTGGCTGTCGCGACGATCTGGTCGGTGCCCTGGCCAACCTGGTGGTGAACGCCATCGAAAGCGCCGGCACCGGCGCTGCCGTGACCCTCTGGGCCGGTGCAGTCAGTCCTTCTGCGCTACAGCTGCGGGTGCGCGACAACGGTCCGGGCGTTGCGGAAGATATTGCCGATCGCATCTTCGATCCCTTCTTTACCACGCGCTGCGAGGGCACCGGCCTCGGTCTTGCCGTGGTGGCGCGCACGGTGGCGGATCACGGCGGCATAATCCGGCTGGAGCGGCCCGCGGCGGGCGGCGCGGAATTTGTACTGGAGCTGCCCACGGCGGCAGCGGGAGCGCCGCATGACGCGCGCTGAAAGAGGCCTGTCGCAGCGCGGCAGCGGTCATCTCATGCGCGTGCTGGTGGTCGAGGACGACGCCACCCTGCGCGAGGCCCTGTGCGACACCATCGAGTTCGGTGGCTATCGGGTGCTGTCCGCCGGCAACGGCGTCGAGGCGCTGGCACAGCTGGAGAGCGAGGCGGTGGACCTGGTGGTCAGCGACGTGCAGATGGACCGCATGGACGGGCGGGAGCTGCTGCGCGACATCCGCGTGCGCCATCCGGACCTGCCCTTTGTCATGATCACCGCCCACGGCTCGGTGGCGGACGCGGTGCAGGCGATGCGCGATGGCGCGACCGACTACCTGCTCAAGCCCTTCGAGGCCGAGGTGCTGCTGGACATGCTCGAGCGCTTCGCACCAGTGACCCGCGAGGATGACCAGGCCCCGGTCGCGCAGGATCCGGCGATGCAGCGGGTGCTGGAGCTGGCGCGTCGGATCGCGGGCAGTGACGGCACCATACTGATCAGCGGCGAGTCGGGCACGGGCAAGGAAGTGCTGGCGCGCTATCTACACCGTCACTCCAACCGGGCCGGCCAGCCCTTTGTCGCGGTGAACTGCGCCGCCATCCCTGAAAACATGCTCGAGTCCATGCTGTTCGGCTATGAGAAAGGGGCCTACACCGGCGCACACCAGTCCCGCGCCGGCAAGTTCGAGCAGGCCAACGGCGGTACGCTGCTGCTGGACGAGGTGTCGGAAATGGACATCGGCCTGCAGGCCAAGCTGCTGCGGGTGCTGCAGGAGCGCGAGGTGGAACGCCTCGGCGGCAGCCGGCCTATTCCGTTGGATGTGCGGGTACTGGCGACCACCAACCGACAGCTGGCCGAGGCGGTCAACGCCGGCCACTTTCGCGAGGACCTGTATTACCGCCTGAACGTGCTGCCCCTGCGCGTACCGGCCCTGCGCGAACGCCCGGCGGACATCATCCCGCTGGCCGAGCGCTTTCTGCTGCGCTATACCCCGTCCGGGCGCGAGCTCGCCTTCAGTGAGGATGCGCTCGAGCGGCTGCGTGCGGCGCGGTGGCGGGGCAACGTCCGCGAGCTGGAGAACAGCGTGCAGCGCGCGGCCATTCTCTGTGGCGGACGGGTGGTGCGCGCCGCCGACCTGGATTTTGCCGACAGCCTGCAGCAGGCAGTGAGCGAGGCGTCACCCCCCGGGGAGGCGCTGCCGGGTGACCTCGAGCCGCCGCTGGCCGGCGACCTCAAGGACCGGGAGCGCGAGCTCATCGTCGCCGCACTCTCGGCAACCCGGGGGGTGCGCAAGGACGCGGCGCAGAAGCTGGGCATCAGCCCGCGCACGCTGCGCTACAAACTGGCGCGCATGAAGGAGCAGGGTATGGAGATTCCGGGGGCACGCGGTCAATGAACGATGTGAGAGGTGTAGAATGAGCGATGTGGCCATCAACCAGGTGCTGGCGCAGATGCGCAGCATGGCGGCAGCGGCGGGCAGTGAAAGCGAGACCGGCGCGGGCGCCGCCGGTGGTGCCGATTTTTCCACCCTGATGCGCGAGTCGATACGCGATGTGAATGAGGCCATGCAGACCTCCAAAGAGATGACCCGGGCCTTTGAGGCCGGTGATCCGGACGTCTCCCTGGCACAGCTCATGGTCACCGCGCAGAAGGCCAGCCTGGAATTTGCCGCACTCAGCGAGGTGCGCAACAAGCTGCTTACGGCCTACCAGGAAGTGATGAACATGCAGGTCTGATAAGGACCCGCGCTGCGCATGGAACGGACACGAATGAGACAATCACATGGCGACTAACGCCCTGGTAGGACGCTTCACCGACTACAGTCGACAGCCGGCGGCGCGGCAGGTGGCGCTGCTGGTGGGCCTGGCGGCGAGCATCGCGCTGGGCATCGGGTTGGTGCAGTGGGCGCTCACGCCCAACTACAAGCCCCTGTTCGGCAGCCTCTCCGGAGAGGACACGAACCAGGTCATCGCGGCGCTGGAGGCCAACGGCATCGACTATCGCATGGACAATCGCTCCGGCATGCTGGCGGTCGCCTCTGACCAGGTGCATCGGGCGCGCCTGCTGCTCGCCAGCGACGGCTTTCCGCGCGAAGACGGGCGGGGCTTCGAGACGCTGTATCAGGAGCGGGAAATCGGCGTCAGCAGCTTCATGGAGCAGGCGCGCTACCACCGCGCGCTGGAGCAGGAGCTGTCGCGGACCATGGCGGCCATGGAGGGCGTGCGCGCGGCGCGCGTGCATGTGGCCGTGTCCAAGCAGTCGGCTTTCCTGCGCCAGCGTGAGCAGCCGGCGGCCTCGGTCATGCTGCAGCTTTCGCCCGGGCGCACCCTGAGTGAACGCCAGCTGTCGGGCGTGATACACCTGGTGTCCTCCAGCGTGCCCAATCTGCAGGCGGATCAGGTGTCGGTTGTCGACCAGCAGGGCCGTCTTCTCTCAGGCCAGGGGGAGCAGGACGGCCTCGGCTACACCAAGGAGCAGTACCGGCTGTCCCAGCAGCTGGAGCAGCGCTACGCGCAGCGGATCGTCGGCATACTGGAGCCGATTCTGGGACCGGGCAACGTCCGCGCCGAGGTGACCGCCGATATCGACTTCACGCGCGTCGAGCGCACCAGCGAACAGTATGCGCCGGACACGGTGATCCGCAGTGAACAGACCACCGAGGAAACCTCCGACCGGCTGTTTGCCGGCGGCGTTCCCGGTACGCTGGCCAACCAGCCGCCGGCGGAAGCCGAGGTCGAGGACCAGCCCGCCGACGATAATGCCGAAGGCAACGCGGACAGTCGCCCGGCGCGGGTCAGCCGCCGCGCCACCCGCAATTACGAAATGGACAAGACCATCAGCCACATTCGCGAAACCCCGGGCGGATTGACCCGTCTGTCCGTGGCGGTGGTGGTTGACTACATCGAGGGCACGGCGGAGGACGGTACCGCGACGCCCGTGCCGCTGCCGCCCGAGCGTATTGACGAGATCAACGCGCTGGTGCGGGAGGCCGTCGGCTTCGATGCCGGCCGCGGCGATACCCTGAGCGTGATCAATGCCTCGTTTATTGAGCCGCCGCCGATGGAAGAGCTGGAAGGCCCCTCCATACTGGAGCAGGACTGGCTGTGGCGCACCGGCAAGGGCGTGCTGGCCGCATTGGTCCTCGGCGCGCTGGTGTTCTTTGTCCTGCGCCCGCTGATCGCATTTTCCACCGGCACGGCCGAGGGTCAGTCCCGCATTCGCGACGTCACCGAGGGTCAGCGCGCCCTCGGCAACGACAGCGGCGATGACGCCGATGGCGCCGGCGGTCTCGCGGACGACCAGGTCACCCTGGCGAGCCAGCAGCAATACGCCCTGCCCGGTGGCTACCAGCAGCAACTGCAGATGGCGCGTAACCTCGCCACCGGCGAGCCGCAGCGTGCGGCGCAGGTGGTGAGGGGCTGGGTTGCCGACGATGGCTGACGCGAAACTCAGCGGTGCCCAGCGCGCCGCTATCTTTCTGCTCGGGGTGGGCGAGGATGCCGCTGCGGCGATCATGCGGCACATGGAGCCGCGCGAAGTTCAGCGCGTGGGTGAGGCCATGGCCTCGCTGTCCAGCGTGTCCAACCAGCAGGTCGAGGAGGTCCTGCGCGAATTTCACAGCGAGGCCAGCGCGGTCAATCCGCTGGGGATCGGGACGCCGGAGTTCACCCAGCGCGTCCTGATCCAGGCCCTCGGTGAGAGCAAGGCGCGCAGCATGCTGTCCAAGGTCATGCCGGGCAAGCACCAGACCCGCGGTATCGAGGCTCTGCGCTGGATGGACGGCGGCGCCATTGCCGACCTGCTGGACGGGGAGCACCCGCAGATCGTGGCCATTGTCCTCGCCTCCCTCGACGACGATCACGCCGCGCAGGTGCTCGCGGCACTGCCGGACCCGGTGCGCCGCGAGGCACTGCTGCGGGTGGCGCGCCTGGAGCTGATTGACCCGGTGGCGATGGAAGAGCTCGACAAGGTGCTCGAGAAGCAGCTTGGCAGGGTGCGCCAGTCCTCGCCCCCACGCACGGTCAACGGCATGAGCAGCGCGGCGGCGATGCTCAACAACGTCAAGAGCGACCTTGAGGCCACACTCATGGAGTCCCTGCGCGAGGCGGACGGCGAGCTCAGCGAGAAGGTGAGCGAGCTGATGTTTGTCTTCGACGACCTGATGTCGCTGGACGACCGCGGCATGCAGCGACTGATCCGCGAGATCTCCGTTGATAACCTGGTGATCGCCCTGAAAGGGGTGGATGAGGCCGTGCAGGAGAAATTCTTTACCAATATGTCGTCCCGTGCCGCGGATATGCTGCGGGAGGACCTGGAAGCCAAGGGGCCGGTGAAGCTGTCGGAGGTGGAGGAAGCGCAGAAGGAGATTCTCACCGTGGCGTCGCGCCTGGCCGACGAGGGTGAGCTGACCCTGGGCAAGGGAGATGACGGGTTTGTCTGAGCGTGCCAGCACCTGGCAGCTGCCGGAGCTGGAGGCGCGTCAGGAGCGCAGGCCGTCGGCGGCGGAGCCGGATTACGGGGCGCTACGGGAAGAGGCGCGCCAGGCCGGCCACGACGCCGGCTACGAGGCGGGTTACGCCGAGGGCATCGCCAGCGGCCGCGCCCGTGGCGAGTCCGTGGTGGCCGAGACAACCGCCCTCTGGCAGGCAATGGCGACGCCGCTGGCACTGCGCGACGAGACCGTGATCCGGGATCTGGCGAAGCTTGTTACCCGTATCGCCGAGGCCGTGGTGCGATGCGAGCTGCAGCACAGCGACAGCCGCATCGCCACAGCCCTGGACGAGGCGCTGGCCTGCCTGGAGACCGTAACCTCGCCGCTGGTCCTGCGCGTCAATCCGGCGGACGCCGGGCTGTTGGCCGAGATGATGGGCGAGCGCCTGCCCGACGTCGACTGGCGCCTCGAGGAGGACCCGGAACAGTGGCGCGGCGGCCTGCACGTCACAACACCGGCGTCCTACGTCGATGCCTCCATGGAGCAGGCGCTGGTGCAGATCTGCGATCGCTTCCTGCTGGCGTCGGAGCAGCCGGACGCGCCCGATGGCGGGGGGGACGATGCTGTCGATTGATGCGACGGCGACCCTCGCCGCCCGCCGCGAGCGCCTGCGGTCGCAGCTGTCGGGGCTGGCACGCGCCGTCGAGGTGCCCCGGCCGGTTCTCGAGGGCCGGCTGGTACGCATGGTCGGCATGCGCCTTGAAGCCGAAGGCTGTCGTGCCTCGGTGAACAGCCGCTGTCGGGTTTTTACCGAAGACGACGCCAGCCTCGAGGCCGAGGTCGTGGGCTTCTCTGACGGTCGGCTGATGCTCATGGCCCTGGGGGATGTGCGCGGGGTCATGCTGGGGGCGCGGGTGGAGCCCCTCGGTGGCAGCCAGCAGGTCGCCGTCGATGGCGGCCTGCTCGGCCGCGTGCTCGGTGGCGACGGACAGGCGCTGGACGGGCGGCTGGCGCCGCCACAGACGCAGCACGTGGCACTGCGCGGGGCCTCGATCAACCCGCTGGCGCGCCGGCCCATCACCGATGCGCTGGATGTCGGCATACGCGCCATCAACGCCTTGCTGACCCTGGGCAAGGGCCAGCGCGTGGGCCTGTTTGCCGGGTCCGGCGTCGGCAAGAGTACCCTGCTGGGCATGATGACGCGGCACACGGCGGCGGATGTCGTGGTAGTGGCGCTGGTGGGCGAGCGCGGCCGGGAAGTGCGCGAGTTTGTCGAGGATATCCTCGGCCGAGACGGGCTGGCCCGGGCAGTGGTTGTGGTAACCCCCGCGGACGACCCGCCCCTCATGCGCGTTCACGGCGCCTGGCGCGCTACGGCGATCGCCGAATTCTTCCGCGACCAGGGCAAGGATGTGCTGCTGCTGATGGATTCACTGACCCGGGTCGCCCAGGCCCAGCGTGAGATCGGCCTCGCAGTGGGTGAGCCCCCGGTGACGCGCGGCTATCCACCGTCGGTGTTCTCGCTGCTGCCAAGCCTGGTGGAGCGCGCCGGCCAGGTCGGCAGCGGTTCCATCACCGCCGTCTATACTGTCCTCGTGGAGGGCGATGATCCGGCGGATCCGATTGCCGATGCCGCGCGGGCGATTCTCGACGGGCACATCGTGTTGTCCCGCGAACTCGCCGAGGCCGGGCTCTTTCCGGCGATCGATATTGAATCCTCCATCAGCCGCCTCATGCCGCGGGTCACCGAGCCGGCGCAGGTGACGGTGGTGCAGAAGCTGCGCGAGCTGTTCGGGACCTACCAGAACAACCGCGACCTGATTAATATCGGTGCCTACGAGCGCGGTAGCGATCCGCAGATCGACCGGGCGATAGCCGCATTTGCGCCCATACGGGATCTGGTGCGACAGTCTGAGCGGGAGCGCGTGGATATGGCCCGGAGCCTGGCAGACCTGGTCAGTACCGCGCGCACCGTGGGTATCGGTGGGGAATCACAGGAGTTGCCGGAATCATGAGCCAAAGAGACAGGGGCAGACAGCTGGACACCGTGGCCATGCTGGCGCGCACGGAGGAGGAGCGCGCGGCCCGCGAGCTGATGAGCCGGCAGGCGACCCGGCGCCGCGATGATCAGCAGCTCGACCAGCTCAGGGCCTTTCAGTCGGAATACGAAGAGCGTCTGCAGCAGATGGCGGCGTCGGGTATGCCGGCGCGCCAGCTCGCCGATTTCCGCCAGTTTCTCGCCAATCTCAATCGGGCCGTTGAAAGCCAGTCCGCGAGCGCTGCACAGAGCTCCGAAGCGGCGCAGGCAAAGCGCAGCGAGTGGGTCGACAAGGCATCCCGCCGCTCAGGTCTCGACGACTTCCTGCTGCGCTATCGCGCCCAGGAGCGCCGCGGTGTGGAGCGCGTGGAGGAAAAACGCGCCCACGATGAACACAGTGCCCGCGGTACCTCGTCGTCCGTGAACCGAACGGACTGACCCGGTCCAACCTTTAGTGCGGCCCGCGTTGCGGCCGTCGCGTCACTCTATTTCTTCAGCCTCGTCGGCTCTGGCGCGAGTTTTGCATCCACTGAGCGATGACAAACCGTTGCGGGAGACACGGTATTGAGCGTGGTATCAGACAGTCCGCTGTTGGTTGTGGCGGCCGCGGGCGCAGGCGCCCAGGCGGCACCGGTAGCCACTGCCGCGGGCAGGCCAGGTGAGGACCAGTCCTTCGCGCGGGTGCTGCAGTCCGAAAGGATGGGCGCGGCCGCCGGTGGCGTGCCGCCAACTGCTGGCAGCGGCGAAAACCTGCCCACGGGCGGAAACGGCTTGCCGCCGACGGCCGCCGCGCGTGCCGTTTCCCCCAGTCTTGCTGCGGCACATGCCGCGTCCACCGCGACCCAGCGCGAGGGTGGCCTCGCCTGGCGCGCGTCACTCGAGTCCGCCGGTGGGGGGCTGCTGCTGAACGCCGCGGGAGCCGCCGCCGCGAAGGTCGCGGCTGGCGATGCCGTGACGGGTCTGTCAGAACAGGATGTTGCCGCCCTGGCGTCGGGTGAGGCACTGTACCTGACCGCCGAGTCCGCTCTCGCCCTGGCCGAGGAGGCCGGTGCGCGTACTCGCTCACCGCAGAACCTGCTGCCCCGGCTGATCGATGGGGCAGCTGAGGTCGCTGCTGTCGAGATTGACATCACCGGGGACAGTGCATTGCCGGCGCCGTCTGTGCTGTCTGCGGCCGTCGCCGCGGCGACCGTATCCGGCGCCGCTGCCGAGCGCCCGTCCCCGGCGCCGCTGTCGCCCCTGCAATTGTCGGCAGCGCGGGGCCGGCCATCCGGCGAGCCTGCGCTCCTGAACCCGCTCCCGAGTGCCGATGGCGAGGCCCTGACCCGCAGCGGCGTGCCGCTACCCGAGGCGCTGGCCTTTGATCCCGGCGCGACCCAGCGCGCCGCAGCGGCCCTGCAGGGCACCGATGGAGCGGCCCGTCTCGGGCGAGCCGATGAAGGGTTGCGGCAGCTGATGGCGGGCGTGTCCCTGGACCGCGCCGGTGGGACGCAACAGCTGGAGCAGGCGCTGACGGCCCAGGCCACGTCAGCAGGGAATACGGAGACAGAGAGCGCGCTGCTGGCAGCAACACTGCAGCGCGGCAGCGGCGATGATGCGCGACAGGTCGGGCGGGCGAACGAGTCAGCGGCGCTGATCGCCGGTGCCGGCGCCTCGGCGCAGCCGGTGAACGGCCCGGACCAGCCCGGTCGCCCCGCAGCCCTCCTCAATCTGCTGGCCACGCCGTCAGATCCGGAGTTCGCGCCCGAGTTTGCGGGCCGGCTGCAGATGATGGTGAAGAACGGCATGCGCGAGGCGAATGTCCAGCTGCACCCGGCAGAACTCGGTCGACTGCAGCTCACCATCAGCACCGACGGCGACCAGGCACGCATTGTTATCGTGGCCGAGACGGCGGCTGCCCGCGACATGATCGAACAGTCCATGCCACGGCTGCGGGACATGCTCGAGCAGAGTGGCCTGCAGCTTGCCCAGGGCGATGTGTCCCAGCGCCAGCGTGACATGGGCGATGGCTCGCCCGGCGCCGGAAGCGTGCCGGGCTCCCTGTCGGAGGCCTCCGGTGAGCCGGAGGCGGCGGGCGGTATGAGTATCGGCCTCGCCACATCGGATCGCCTGCTGGATGCCTACGTCTAGAGGACCGCCCGCGTCGTCAGTAGCTTTCGATAGCCTGCAGTGTCAGGCAGAACGGCCCCGGCTGTTTGTCTGCGGTCATCAGGCCTATCTGCTGCACTGCCTCCGGCTGCAGTGGCGGCGCCTCGAGGACGCGACCGCGGAACACCGCTTCGAACTGCGACCAGGGCAGCTCCAGCCTAAGCCAGGTATCGCGCCGGGTATCGAATAGCGCGCGATAGGCCACGCCATCAAACGCCTGGTCCGTGCGAAGGCGCAGCTGGTAGCGCCGCCCATCGCCACGGACGCGAAGGCAAATGCCGCGGGCGCCCGCCAGGGGCAGCTCGGCCGGCTCCCGGCGCACCGAGGCAAAACCGCCGTTGTTGGCCAGCGAAAGGTCCCCGGAAAATTCCGCCAGGCCATCGTCGCAACGAAGCTGCCCCTCCGAGCGCCCCCCCATGACGCGATCGTGGATCGCCCGCCAGCGAGCGCATTCGGCGCGGTCCTTGAAGTCGATCAACAGCGTCATGGTCTTCGCTCTCCCGTCTCTCAAATGCCCATCATAACCCGTGGCCCGGCAGCGCCGGAGTGCAGCCACGCCGGCAGTGCTGCGCCCCGACCCGCCGTTGCGGGCAGGCGCGAGTGACACCGCGGTACCGCGCGGGCTAGACTCCTGTCGCGACTGGCGCGCAACGACCTGTACCCTGCGCGTCGGCCGGCGTGGATGCCCGCGTCAAAAAACTGGCGAGGCTGTCGACGAAGGGTCATAACTAACTGATTTAACTATTTTATCCGCTTCTGGTATGGCGCTTGCTTTACGGTGCGTTGCGGTGGTTTTCCGGTGCTATGCCGGCATTACTGCGCTGCGCTCAGAGACGCCGCTACGGGGCTTTGAGGAGAACGCGAATGGCTGGCAAGGACGACCTTAACCTGAACAAGAATGGCAACAGTGAGGAACCGGCGGCGGCGACCGGTGGCAAACGCAAGTGGGTGATTCTGCTGCTGGTGCTCCTGCTGCTGGCGGGCGGTGGCGCGGCGGCGTGGTTTTTCCTGGTCGCCGGTGATGCAGAGACCGCGGAAGATGTCGCAGCGGCTGCCGAGCCAGAACCCGAGCCGGAGCCGGAGCCCATCTATCTTGGCCTGGACAAATTCACGGTGAATTTCGATTACCAGGGTCGCATTCGCTACGTGCAGGCCGACATGCAACTGATGGCGCACAGCCAGGACATTATCGACAAGGCGCAGAAGAACATGCCCGCGGTCCGCAACCGCCTGATCATGCTGCTCAGCGACCAGGACTTCGAGGCACTGCGTCAGGTGGAGGGCAAGGAGGCGCTGCGTGGCGAAGTGCGCGACGCGGTGAACGAGACGCTGAAAGTGTCCGGTGACGAGGCGATACAGGACGTTTTCTTCACGTCATTCGTGTTGCAATAGGGATGAGTGATGGCCGGTAACGAGGTCCTGAGTGAGGGCGAACTCGATGCGCTGATGAGCAGCGCGGACACGTCGCCTGCGGACGGCGCGTCCGATGGACAGTACCGGTCCTTTGACTTTACCTCTCGCGAGCAGTCCCTGCTCGCGCAGTTCGTGTCCCTGAAGCCGGTGATCGAGCGTCACGCGGAGCTGCTCTGCGCGGCCCTCGATTCCGTATTCGCCAGGTCGTTCACGCTGGAGCACGGGGCGGACAGGCTGGTGACGTTCGGCGATCTCGCCATGTCCCTGGACGAGACTGTGGGCATCGGGACCCTGAACCTCGCGCCGCTAGCCGGCAACAGCCACATCATCAGCAATCCGGATCTCCTGTCCTACCTGGTCAACCAGTATTACGGCGGCGGCCGTACGGCATCCCCCGCGACCCGCAGCCGCGCGGCGCTGTCCGGCAGCGAGTTGCGCATGGCCGAACGACTGGCGGAACTGGTTCTCGAGACCATGACGCCGGCCTGGGCCGACAAGCTGGTGCTGGCACCGGGTGAACTGTCCGTCGATATGTACCCGGACGCCCTGGCGGCAGAGCCGCCGGGCGACCTGGCGCTGTGCATCCCGTTTTCCGTCGGACTCGAAGACGGTACCAGCCAGATACAGGTAGTGATCCCGTTCGCTGCACTGGAGCCCCACAAGGCGCGCTTTGCACCGCCGAGGCGGCGCGAGCGTGAGCAGGAAGCCCCGAGCTGGGAGCCTTATTTCAGGCGCGAACTGCTCGATGTGCAGGTGGAGCTCGCGGCCATCCTGAGCAGCCGCGATATCAGCCTGGCCGAATTGCTCGAATTGCGAGTCGGCGATGTGATTTCCCTGCCGATGAGCGGCAGTGCGGCACTGAATGTCGAGGGTGAGCCATTCGGCAGCGGGGAGTATGGCGCCCATAAAGGACACAAGGCCATCAAGATCAGGGCCTTCAAAACGCGACGCCCGTCGCAGGGAAGAGGGGAGTGAGCACATGAGCGACGAAGACGACAAGGCCGATGCGGCAGTGCCGGAAGGCGGACCTGCTGAGTCCACGGCGCCAGGCGGCGAGCAGCTGAACGAGCTCGAGGGCGATACCGGCGCTACCGGCACGGGCGCCGAGATCAACCTCGACCTGCTCATGGACATCCAGGTGACGCTGTCGGTGGAAATCGGTCGCACCCGCCTGTCCATAAAGGACCTGCTCGCCCTGACCCAGGGCTCGGTGGTGGAACTGGGCCGCGAGGTCAACGAGCCGCTGGACCTTATGGTCAACGGCACGCTGATTGCCCGCGGCGAGGTCGTCGAGGCCGATGGCCGGTTCGGGCTGCGCCTGATCGATGTGGTCAGCCCGACAGAGCGGCTGAAAAAGCTCAAATGAAAGCGGCCCCGGCCCTTATGGTGCTGGCCGCCGTGGCGCCCTGTGCGCCCGCGATGGCGCAGCGTGCCGAACGCGCGGCGCCGGAGCTCTTCAGCGCCGGCTATCTGGCCCAGGTGCTGGGTTCCCTGGCGCTGGTCGTGCTCTGCCTGGTGGGCGTGATCTTCCTGCTGCGCCGCGTGAACCGGATCGGCCAGTCGGGCGGCGCGCCGCTGCGGGTCCTCGGCAGCGCCAGCGTCGGCACCCGGGAGAAGGTGGTTCTGCTCGCCGCGGGCGGGGAACAGCTGCTGCTGGGCGTGGCCCCGGGCAGCGTGCGTACGCTGCATGTGTTTGCCGAGCCCGTGGTCGATGAAGCGGCGCTGCCACGTGGGTCCCAGCGGGATTTCGCCAGCGTCCTGCGCAACGCCAATCCGCTCAGCGGGGGTCGCTGATGCGAGCGCTGCTGCTGGTCGCCCTGTCGCTCGGGGCGCTGTTCCCCCCACTGGCGGAGGCACAGGCGAACATTCCCCTGATGTCGGTGCAGCCGAACGCCGCCGGCGGCAGCAGTTATTCCATGAACATCCAGATTCTGCTGCTGATGACGGTGCTGACCCTGGTGCCGGCGGCGCTGATCACCATGACGTCCTTCACCCGCATTCTCATCGTGCTGGCGATTCTGCGCCAGGCCATGGGGACGGCGCAGACGCCCTCGAACCAGATCATTCTCGGGCTGGCGCTGTTCCTCAGCCTGTTCATCATGGCGCCGGTACTGGAGACGGCGTACGAGAAGGCGCTCCTGCCGTACATGAACGAAACGCTGGATTTCGAGTCGGCGCTGGAGCAGGCCAAGGCTCCGTTCCGGGAGTTCATGATCGGGCAGACCCGGGAGAACGATCTACTGCTGTTCGCCGAACTGGGCGGCTACGAGCCCTTTCAGACGGTGGATGATGTTCCCATGGTGGTGCTGCTGCCGTCCTTCCTCACCAGTGAGCTGAAGACCGCCTTCCAGATTGGTTTTCTCATGTTTGTCCCCTTTCTCATTATCGACCTCGTGGTCGCCGCCGTCCTCATGAGCATGGGCATGATGATGCTGTCGCCGATGCTGATTTCCCTGCCGTTCAAGCTGATGCTGTTCGTGCTTATCGACGGCTGGTCGCTGGTCTCGGCGACCCTGGTCTCGAGCTTCACGGTGTGACGAGGTGACACCCGAGTCGGTATTGGATGTGGGGCGCGAAGCCCTGTGGCTGGCGGTGCTTCTGGCGGGCCCGCTGCTGTTGTCGGCACTCGCGGTGGGCCTGCTGATCGGTATCTTCCAGGCAGCAACGCAGATTCAGGAAATGACCCTGAGCTTCATTCCCAAGCTGATTGCCCTGGTGGTGGCGCTGTTCGTCGCCGGTCCGTGGATGCTGCGCGTTGTCGTGAGCTTCTCGCGCCGGCTGTACATGGATATTCCCGGAATGCTGGGCTAGCCGATATGCCAATCGACGCCGAACAGCTTCTCACAGCGATACAGACCTACTTCTGGCCCTTCCTGCGCATTTCCGCGCTGCTGCTGGTGGCGCCGGTGTTCAGCGCCGGGTCCGTCACCGTGCGGGTGCGCATCCTCATGGCGGTGCTGTTCGTGGCGCTCATGGCGCCGCTGCTGCCCGCGACCGCGGGCATTGACCCCCTCAGCGGCGTCGGCTTTCTGCTGGCAATGCGCGAGGTGGCGATCGGCCTGGTCATGGGTTTCATCCTGCAGATGGTGTTCTCGGCGGTCGTAGTGGCCGGTGAGACCCTGGCCATGTCCATGGGCCTGGGCTTTGCCATGACCGTGGATCCGCAGAATGGCGTGCAGGTGCCCGTGGTCAGCCAGATGAACGTGATTCTGGCGACCCTGCTGTATCTCGCGGTGGATGGCCATCTGCTGCTGCTGGCGGCGCTGGCGGACAGCTTCGGTGTGATTCCGATTGACTCGGGGGGGCTCGACACGGCGACCTTTGGCAACCTGGTGGGACTGGCGGGTCAGATCTTTGCCAGCGCGCTGCTGCTGGCGCTGCCGGCCCTGACCGCCGTGCTCATGGTCAACATTGCCTTCGGCGTCATCACCCGCGCGGCGCCGCAGCTGAATATCTTTGCCGTGGGCTTTCCGGTCACGATCCTGGTCGGCTTCGTGTTCATGCTACTGGCCCTGCCCTCCTTCCTCAGCGTGCTGCAGCGCTTTTTCGAGCGCGGTCTGCAGCAGGCGCTGCTGGTGCTGGTGTAGCGCGCGGCGATGGCAGAAGAGCAGACAGGCCAGGAACGCACCGAACAGCCCACCGAGCGGCGCAAGCTGGAGGCCCGGCGCAAGGGGCAGGTGCCGCGCTCGCGCGAGCTCAATACCATGCTCTCGCTGCTCGCACTGGCGCTGACCCTGCTGTTTCTCGGCGGCGGCCTGGTGGAGCGTTTCTTCGCGCTGTCGCAACACGGCTTCAGCGTCGGGCGCGCGCTGGCCTTCGATGCCGAGCGGCTGCCGGTGCACCTGATGCACATGATGGTGTCGGCGGTGCTGATACTCTGGCCCGTGTTTCTTATCGCGCTGATTGCGGCTTTTGCCGGTCCCCTGCTGATGGGGGGCTGGGCCTTCAGCGTCGAGGCAATGGCCTTCAAGCTCGAGAAGCTCAATCCGGTAAAGGGTCTGGCGCGGGTGTTTTCGGCCAAGGGCCTGCTCGAGCTGGTCAAGGCGCTGATCAAGTTCCTGCTGTTGCTCGCTGCGACGCTGCTGATTTTTGCCATCATGCAGCGCGAGCTCCTGTCGCTGAGCCTGTTCACGCCGGGCCAGGCCAGTCTGCACGCGGTGGAGCTCCTGATGTGGGGGCTGCTGGTGCTCAGCGCGACCATGATTTTCATTGTGGTGTTCGATGTGCCCTTCGAGCTGTGGAATCACAACCGCCAGCTGAAGATGACCCGCCAGGAAGTGCGCGACGAACTCAAGGAGACCGACGGGCGACCGGAGGTGAAGCAGCGCATCCGCAACCTGCAGCGCGAAGTGGCGCAGAGGCGGATGATGCGCGACGTGCCCACGGCGGACGTGGTGATTACCAACCCAACGCACTACGCCGTGGCGCTCAGCTACAGGGAAGCGCCGGGACGCGCGCCGGTGGTGGTCGCCCGGGGCAAGGATCTCATGGCGCTGCAGATACGCCGCGTGGCGCTGGAGCATGCGGTACCACTTTTCGAGGCGCCGCCGCTGGCCCGGGCGCTGTACGCGTCGACGGAGATCGGTGATGAGATCCCGCAGAACCTGTATCTCGCTGTGGCCAGGGTGCTGGCTTACCTGTTCCAGCTGCGCCGGTCGGCGCCCACGGACTACGTGCCGCGCCCGGTGGATCTGGAAGTGCCCGAGGAGTTTCGCGATGCCGGCGAAGGGGAGATGACCGATGGCGACGAATGAGACGGCCGTGACAGGCCCCGGTGGGCCGCTGACGCTGGCCACGCTGATGACCGGTATTGGCACGCCCATCGTCATGCTGCTGCTGCTGACGATGATCGTCCTGCCGCTGCCGCCCATCGGGCTGGACCTGCTGTTCACCTTCAACATCGCCCTGGCGATCATCGTGCTGCTCGCCGCCGTCTATGCGGGCCGTCCGCTGGAATTCGCGGTGTTCCCAACCGTTCTGCTGATCGCCACCCTGCTGCGGCTGGGCCTGAACGTCGCCTCGACCCGGGTGGTGCTGCTGGAGGGCCATACGGGAACGGCGGCGGCGGGGCGGGTGATCGAGGCTTTCGGCGAATTCGTGGTCGGCGGTAGCTATGCGGTGGGCCTGGTGCTGTTCACAATCCTCGTGGTCATCAATTTCGTCGTAGTGACCAAGGGCGCCGGGCGCATCTCTGAAGTGACGGCGCGTTTCACCCTGGACGCCATGCCCGGCAAGCAGATGGCGATCGACGCCGACCTCAACGCCGGCCTGATCTCACAGGAGGACGCCCTGCGCCGCCGCGAGGAGGTTTCGCAGGAGTCCGACTTCTACGGCGCGATGGACGGCGCCAGCAAGTTTGTCCGCGGCGACGCGGTGGCCGGGATTCTCATCCTCTTCATCAACATTATTGGCGGCATTGCCATCGGTGTGTTTCAGCACGACCTGAGCGCCTCCGAGGCGGCCCAGAACTACACCCTGCTCACCATCGGCGACGGGCTGGTGGCGCAGATTCCCTCCATGCTGCTTTCGACCGCCGCGGCCATCATCGTCACGCGCATGTCCGGTGCCCAGGACATGGGCGCGGCGGTGACGATGCAGCTCACCAGCAACCCGCGCATCCTCATGATCGCCGCGATCACGGTCGGGCTCATGGGCATCGTGCCGGGTATGCCGAACGTGGTGTTCCTGTCGATTGCCGGGCTGCTGGGCAGCCTGGCCTTCCTGCGCTGGCAGAAGCTGCAGGTGCCGGTAGTGGAAGATGCGCCCGCGGCGGCGGAAAAGGTGCCGGAGACGATGGAGCTGAGCTGGGATGACGTGGCCGAGGTCGACGAGATCGGCCTCGAGGTCGGCTACCGGCTGATCTCCCTGGTCGATCGCAACCAGGGTGGCGACCTGCTCAGCCGCATCAAGGGCGTGCGCAAAAAGCTGTCCCAGGAGCTCGGGTTCCTCGTGCACTCGGTGCATATCCGCGACAACCTCGACCTGTCGCCGAATGCCTACCGCATCATCCTGCACGATGTGGTTGTGGGTGAGGGGGAGGTCTTTCCAGGGCGGGAACTGGCGATCAATCCGGGACAGATCTTCGGCGAACTGGAGGGCGTGACCACCCGCGACCCCACCTTCGGCCTGGACGCGATCTGGATCGATGCTTCCCAGCGGGAGGATGCCCAGACCAAGGGCTATACCGTGGTCGACAGTTCGACTGTGATCGCCACGCACCTGAGCCAGCTGCTGAAGAATCACGCCCACGAGCTCATCGGCCAGGACGGCGCGCAGCAGCTGCTGGACAAGCTCGGCCGGACCTCGCCCAAGCTGGTGGAGAACCTGGTACCGGCGAGCATGAGCCTGGGGGAAGTGACTCGCGTACTGCAGAACCTGCTGGAAGAGGGCATCCCGATTCGCGATATGCGCACCATCGCCGAAGCGCTGGCGGAGGAGAGCGGCAAGAGTCAGGATTCTGACGCTTTGACCGCCAGGGTCCGCGCGGCGCTGGGGCCCTCGATCTTCCAGATCGTCAATGGCACCGCGCGGGAGCTGGCGGTAATGGTGCTGGACTCTCAGCTGGAACAGATATTGCAAAACTCACTGCAGAACGGGACTGGCGGGCTGGAGCCGTCCCTGATGGACAGCGTGATCCGGCAGGTCATTGACGCCTCGGGCAAGATCGAGGCAGAGGGCAACAACCCGGTACTGCTGGTTGCAAGCGGCATCCGCCTGTTCCTGTCGAGGCTGCTGCGCGGGCGCATGAACAATTTCTACATACTGGCCTACGAGGAGATTCCGCCGAGCAAGTCGATACGCGTTGTGGCGACGATTGGCAGCGGGCAGGCGGCGCGGGCGTAGGTGGCAGAACCCATTGAAGGAGCAGGGCGGCGATGAAGATCAGGCGATTTGTGGAAAAGGACAGCCGTACGGCGATGGCGCGGGTGCGCGAGGCGCTGGGTGCGGAGGCGATGATCCTCTCCAACCGACGTATCGGGACCGATGTCGAGGTCGTGGCAGCGCTGGACCTGGACGAGCAGGATATTGCGTCGGCGGTGGCCTCCAGCCGCTCCGGGGGCCAGCCGGAGCCGGCAAACGAACTGGCGATGCAGCAGCTGCAGAACGAACTGGCCGATCTGCGCAATGTGCTGCAGTCCCAGCTCAGGCGGCGTTCCTGGCGGGACAGCGCAGAGCGGCCGGCGGTGCCGTCGACCATCAACCAGCGCCTGGCGCGCGTGGGTCTGTCGCGCGCCCTGGGCGGAGCGCTCGTCGACAGCCTGCCATCGCGCGGTTCACTGGATGAACAGTGGCAGCGCACCCTGCTCGCCCTCGCCCGTCGCCTGCACACTGTCGATACCTTCCCGCCCGCCGGTGCCGCCCTGGCCTGCCTCGGCGCAACCGGCGTCGGCAAGACCTCCGTGGTGGCCAAGCTGGCGGGTCGTGAACTGCTCTCGGGCGAGCCGCGGGTGGCGCTGGTGAGCGTGGATGCCTGGCGCATCGGGGGGCAGGAGCAGCTGGAGGCGTTTGCGGCGCATATGAACCTGCCATTCGAGGTGGCGACCAGCGCCTCTGCCCTCTCGCGCACGCTGCGTCGATTCCGCGGCTACCAGGTATTCATCGATACCGCGGGCATGAGCCAGCGCGACGCACGCCTGCAGGAGCAGTGGGCCATGCTGCGGCAGCTGCGCCAGCCGGTGGCCTGCTGTCTGGTGCTGTCGGCGGTGGCGCAGGCAGCGCAGACCCGTGAGCTGGTGCAATCCTTTGGTCCCCGGGACATGTGCGGTGCTATCATCACCAAGCTGGATGAAGCATCCAGCCTCGGGGGCGTGCTCGATGCCCTGGTGCAGGGAGCCCTGCCCCTCGCCATGATCAGCGAGGGTCAGCGCGTGCCCGACGATCTCGCGCCGGCGGAAGCGCGGGAGTTAGTGGCCCGCGCGGTATCGCTGCTGGATGCGCAGCCCGCGATGGCGGCACAGGACACAGGGTATTTTGCGGCGCGCCGCGCCGGTTGAGTCGGCGTCGGCACGCCACACCGGGGAGCCGTTGCATACAGCCAGAGGCAGGACTATGGGCGCGCATGCCCCGATCAGTGTAATTGCGATAACCAGTGGCAAGGGGGGCGTGGGCAAGACCAGCGTCGCCGTGAACCTGGCGGTGGGGCTGGCGCGAAGCGGTCAGTCCGTGCTGTTGTTCGATGCCGACCTCGGGCTTGCCAACGTGGATGTCGCCCTGGGGCTGAAGCCGGTATTTGATATCAGCCACGTGCTGTCCGGCGAGCGCACGCTGGAGCAGGTGCTGACGCCCGGGCCGGCCGGCATCCGTATCGTGCCGGCCAGCTCCGGGGTGGCGCGCATGGCAAGCCTCAATGCCCAGGAACAGGCGGGTCTCGTGCGGGCCTTCAGTGAGCTGCCCCTTGCGGTCGATACCCTGATCGTCGATACCGGTGCCGGCATCGATCCCGCGGTCCTCACCTTCACCAGTGCCTGTCAGGACATCATCGTGGTGATCTGCGATGAGCCGACCTCGCTGACCGACGCCTATGCCCTCATGAAAGTGCTGAACCGCGACTACGGCGTTAAGCGCTTTCAGGTGCTCGCCAGCATGGTCGAGAATGATCTTCAGGGGCGGCAGTTGTTCGAGAAGCTGTGCCGGGTGACCGATCAGTTCCTCGATGTACACCTTGGCCTGCTCGGTGCGATTCCCCGGGATGACTACCTGCGCAAGGCGGTGCGGCACCAGCGCGCCGTGCTGCTTGAGTACCCGCGGTCGCCGTCGGCGCTCGCCTTCAGCGGGCTGGCAGCGCGTGTGCGCGATACCTTCCCGCCGCAGGAGGCGGGCGGCGGCCTGGGTTTCTTCGTTGAGCGGCTCCTCGATTCCCGCACCACAAGCGGATGATACCGTGGTGAGAAGGATGGCTGCCTACAGCGAACACGAGCGGGAGGGGGTCGACCGGCTGGTGCGCGAGCACCTGCCGCTGGTCAAGCAGATTGCGCTGCACCTGTCGGCACGCCTGCCCCCGGAGATCGAGCTCGACGACCTGCTTCAGGTGGGACTGATGGGGCTGTTGCAGGCCAGCGAAAGCCACGACGGATCCCGCGGAGCGACCTTCGCCACCTATGCCGGCATCCGTATCAAGGGGGCGATGCTCGACGAGCTGCGCCGGCACGACTGGCTGCCGCGCAGCGTGCAGGGTAATCTGCGCCGGGTGTCGGGCGCCATGCGCGAGGCCGAGGCGCGGGTGGGGCGGTCGGCATCCGATGCCGAGATCGCCGATGAGCTGGCCATGCCGCTTTCAGAGTATCATGCGCTGTCTGCGGAGCTCGCCACGGCGCGAATGACGTCACTGGATGAACTCGAGCAGCCGGTGCGAGGCAGCAGCAGCGACGAGCCGGAGGCACACGCGCATGACATCGGGTTTCGCGAGGCGCTTGCCAGCGCCGTTGCGACACTCCCGGAAAAGGAAAAACTCATGATGTCGCTGTACTACACCGAGGAGCTGAACCTCCGTGAGATCGGGCTGGTGCTCGATGTATCCGAGTCGCGGGTCTCGCAGCTGCACGGGCAGGCGCTGGCGCGGCTGCGTACCAGTCTGTCCGACTGGCGCGGGTAGCGCGGCCCGTGGCTGGCAGTAGACAACCGGCGGGCAGTCGCCTCGACTACCTCACGCTGATCGGTGTCACCCTGGCGGTAGGCGCCATCGTCGGTGGCAACATGCTAGAGGGGGGCCGTATCACGGCGCTCCTGCAGCTCACCGCCTTCGTTATCGTGGCGGGCGGCACCCTGGGAGCCGTCCTTGTGCAGACGCCGCTCAAGGATTTCCTGCTCGCCATGCGACGCCTGCGCTGGATGGTGGCGGCGCCGCGCTTTGCCCGCGAAGCCCTCATGCAGCGCGCCCTCGTCTGGAGCCGCGTCGCGCGCCGCGACGGCCTGCTGGCACTGGAAAAACAGACCGACAGCGAGCCGGACCCCTTTGTGCGCAAGGGCCTGGGCCTGCTGGTGGACGGCGTCGAGCCAGAGGAGATACGCGCCATCATGGAAGTGGAGATTGACAGCAAGCTGGCCAGCGAAACCCGCGCCGCCCGGGTTTTCGAGGCCATGGGCGGCTATTCGCCGACGATCGGGATTCTTGGTGCGGTGCTTGGCCTGATCCATGTCATGAAGAACCTGTCGGATCCGGATGCCCTGGGCGCTGGCATCGCCGTCGCCTTTGTCGCCACCATATACGGCGTGGGCTTCGCCAACCTGTTCTTCCTGCCCATAGCCAACAAGCTCAAGGCCATTTACGGCGACCAGATGCAGTATCAGGAAATGGTGGTAGACGGTGTGGTCATGATTGCCGATGGCGAGAATCCGCGCGCCATCCAGAGCAAGCTCGAAGGGTATCTGGAATAGCCGTGCTCCGGCGCATGTCCACGATGCCCGGCCGCGGTAGGCGCTAGATGCGACGTCGCCGCCTGCCCGAGAGCACGGACAACCACGAGCGCTGGCTGGTTTCCTATGCGGATTTCATTACCCTGCTGTTTGCCTTTTTCGTGGTCATGTATTCCATCTCCACGGTCCGTGACGGCAGCTACCGGGTAGTTTCGAATTCCATTGTCCAGGCTTTCAACAACCCGCGCCTGTCCCTCGATCCGGTTCAGGTCGGCGAACCGGTGCGCTCTCCGGTGCGCCTGGTAGAAGGCGCCAGCGATACACCTGCCGCGTCGGTTTTCATTCCGTACCGGGCCGACCTCATTCCCCGCGACGGGGATGGCGGGATGGGCGTCGCGGGCGGATCCCTGGAGGCGATCGCCGGTGTGGTTGAACAGCGCGTGGCGGACCTGATCGAGGATCGGACGGTCGCGGTGCGGCGCAGCGACGACTGGGTGGAGATCCAGATTCAGGCTACGGTACTGTTCCCCAGCGGCAGTCGTGTTCTGCTCTCCGGGGCGGTCCCGGTGCTGCTGAATTTTGCCGATATCCTGCGGCAGGTGCCCAATGCGGTGACCGTGGAGGGCTATACGGATGACCGCCCTATCCGCAACGCGCAGTTTTCCTCAAACTGGGATCTGTCGGCGTCGCGGGCCGCGTCTGTGGTGCGCCTCTTCGAGGCCAACGGTATCGATCCCTCGCGGCTCTCCGCCACCGGTCACGGGGAGAACCACCCCATCGCCGACAATGACACGGAAGAGGGGCGCGCCGCCAACCGCCGTGTTGTGCTGGTGGTGATGTCAGAAAGCGCCGACGGGCGCCGAAAAGCCGCCTATACTGTTGATGTGGCAGCGCAGGGCACCTGATTCGGTTGTCCCGGCGGTGCCGTCGATGGGCAGTTGCAGGGAGGGCAGGCCATGGTGGATCCGATTGACCAGAGCGGCATCCGGCCGCTGAAGCCCCTGCGTCCTGTGAAGCGGGGAGACCGCCCGGTTGGCCGCAGGCGCCGGCGTCGGGATGAACCGTCTGACGAGCCCGGTAGCCGTGACGGCCAGGGGCAGGATCAGCGCACCGGGCGGCACATCGACGAGCATTGCTAGCCCTATTCGAGGCCAAGGACGTCCAGCACGTCCGAATTCGCGTCGCGCACGGCATCGAGATTCTGCTCGCGGCTATCATCCAGGCCCTGGCGTATTACCAGCTCGACACGCCGGTTCATGGCCCGTCCCTCTGCCGTGTCGTTGAGCGTGAATGGCTGCGTCTCGGCGTAGCCGACCACCATCATGCGCTCGTTGCCCAGCAGCTCTCCTCGCAGCAGCTCGTGGGTGACAGAGAGCGCCCGTCCCGCCGACAACTCCCAGTTGGACTCGAAGCGGCCTCCGCGGATGGGAATGTCATCGGTGTGGCCCTCGACGGCGATCTTGCCGGGAATTTCGGCAAGGGCATCGCGCAGGCGCTGCATGACCGGCAGGAACTCCTCGTTCAGCGTGGCGGACCCCGACGGGAACGAACCGTTTTCCCGGATTCTCACGATGATGGAGCGCCCGTCTGTCTCGATGTCGATCTTGTCGGTCTGTACCTCTTCTGCGAGGATCTGCTTGAGCAGTTCCGCATCCGCCAGCGTCTCTTCGAGCAGGGCCTGGATCTTCTCCTCCAGCATCTTCTTTGCCTCCTCGCTGTCCAGCTCCTGTGCCGGCGCATCCGGATTGCCGACGCGCAGCGACGGGTCTTTTGTGTCCTCGGACACCTGCTGTATGGTCTCGATGGGCGTCGGTTCGGTTTTGCCGGGGCTGAATTCCTGGGCGATGATACTGGTGCCCTTCGGAATGTCCTCCAGCTCGAAGTCGTTCTGCACGCCGAACGCCACCTTCATTGAGCCGGCAATCTGCTTGTATTTCTGAACATCCATTTCCGAGAAGGAGAGCAGCAGGACAAAGAAGACCACCAGCAGCGACATGAGGTCGGCGAAGGTTGCCATCCACGCGGGGGAGCCGGGTTTCTGCTCCTCCTCCTCGCCCTCGAAATCAATCACGCCGCGGCTTCGCCGTTGAGTCGCTGGGCGGGCGAGAGGTAGGCTTTGAGCATGGATTCAATGATGCGCGGATTCTGGCCCTCCTGTATGGCCAGCACGCCGTCGATGCAGATGGCCTTGATCCGTCCCTCCTCGCTCTTGCGCAGGTTGAGTTTGTCTGCGATCGGCAACGCCACCATGTTGGCGAGAATGGCGCCGTACAGCGTGGTCAGCAGTGCAACCGCCATCGCCGGACCAATGGCCTTGGGATCATCCATTGCAGACAGCATCTGTACCAGGCCGATCAGCGTACCGATCATGCCCATGGCCGGCGCGACCTCCCCGGTGGCGCTGAATACCTTGGCTCCCCAGCTGTGACGGTCAATGGTCTGCTGCAGTTCCTTGCGCATGACGGTGCTCACGACTTCGCGATTGTTGCCATCGATCAGCATCTTGATGCCGCCATCAAGGAACTCGTTTTCGATCTCCTGGTTCTCCAGCGCCAGCATGCCTTCCTTGCGTGCGATATTGGCCAGGTCCACGATCTGGGTAATCAGGTCTTCCGGGCTTTCGAGCTTGAAAAAGAAGGCCCGCGCCGCCACCTTGAAGGCGCCGAAAAACTGGGACAGGGTGAACTTGATCATCACCACCAGCGCCGTGCCCGCCAGAACGATCAATATGGACGGTACGTTGACGAAAATAATCGGCGAGCCACCGGTGATTACCGCCGCCAGCACGACGCCAAGAGCGCCCACCAGGCCAAGAAGAGTTGCTAGATCCATTGCACCGCCTCATTTTGTCGATCGTAGTGTATACACTCCCGTGGTCGGTTGCCTAGCTGGGCTCGGTGGTTGTCGACCCCGGGGTCAGGCCCAAAGGGCCAGACCCCGGCTAGGACCCAGCTCGGTGGTT
>JAWLGG010000173.1:0-6397 GCA_041685155.1 Chromatocurvus sp. | reverse complement strand
GGGACAGGTGCCCGTGGTCTTGCCGATGCGCGGGCATTGCCTGTATTGATCAGGAGATAGCGCGGCAGCCCATCGCAGGCGGCGAGCGCCTCACGGGCCACCGTTACCGGTGCCGCGCAGAAGGCGTTGCGCGTGAACACGGCGGCACCGCGCGTACCGGGGGCCAGCTCCATGAGCACCAGGTCATCGCGTCCCGCTTTGCGGATGCCCGCCGCGACGGTCCCGAGGCGGACGCCATCAATCGGCCGGGGCGAATCCTGCGGTTCAGACGTTGTCACAGTGCCTCTCTAGCGGGCCCCGCGGCCAGCTACAGCGCGCCATGGCACTGCTTGTATTTCTTGCCGCTGCCACAGGGGCAGGGATCATTGCGGCCCACCTTGGGGGTTTCGCGGGTGACGGTCTGGGGCCTGCCGACCGGTTCGGACTGCGCGGCGGGTGCCGCCTCGGCCTCGGCGGCCAGCGCCGAGGTCGCCGCATGCTGGAAGGCGAGCTTCTCGCGCTCCGCTGCCTCGCGGCGACGCTGGTCTATCAGGGCGGACTCGTCCCGGTTCTGCACCTGAACGTGGCTCAGGAACTTGATGACCTCGTACTTGAGGCTGTTCAGCAGGGTCTCGAACAGGGCAAAGGATTCGCGCTTGTATTCCTGCTTCGGATTCTTCTGCGCGTAGGCGCGCAGGTGAATGCCCTGGCGCAGGTGGTCCATGGTCGCGAGGTGATCCTTCCAGAGGGTATCGAGAACCTGCAGCATGATCTGCTTCTCGATACGGCGCATGTTCTCGCCCACCTGCTCGCACTTCTCGTCGTAGGCCGCCTGCACGGCATCACAGATGCGCTCGCGCATCGCTTCCTCGTGCAGCCTGTCATCCTCGTCGAGCCACTGCTGCAGCGGCAGGGTGATGGCGAATTCGGCTTCCAGCTGTCGCTCAAGGCCGGGAATATCCCACTGTTCTTCCACGCTCATGGGCGGGATGTAGCTGTCGATCGCCTCGTTCACCACGTCGCGACGGATCGTGGTGATGGTCTCGGAGACATCCGCCTCGCCCAGCAGCTCGTTGCGCTGGCCGTAGATGATCTGGCGCTGGTCATTGGCCACGTCGTCGTATTCCAGCAGCTGCTTGCGGATATCGAAGTTGCGGCCCTCGACCTTGCGCTGCGCCTTTTCGATGGCGTTGGACACCATGCGGTGCTCGATCGCCTCGCCCTTCTCCATACCCAGGGCCTGCATGAAGTTCTTCACCCGTTCGGAGGCGAAAATACGCATCAGGCTGTCCTCGAGGGACAGGTAGAACCGGGACAGGCCCGGGTCGCCCTGACGACCGGCGCGACCGCGCAGCTGGTTGTCGATACGCCGCGATTCGTGGCGCTCGGTACCGAGGATATGCAGGCCGCCCGCCTCGATCACCCGCCGGTGCCGGTCTTCCCAGTCCGCTTTCTGGGCCGCCCGCTGTTCCTCGCCAATGTCATCGCCCATCGCCGCGAGCTCGGCTTCCAGGTTGCCCCCGAGTACAATGTCGGTGCCGCGGCCCGCCATGTTGGTGGCAATCGTGACGACACCGGGACGGCCCGCCTGGGCGATGATCTCGGCCTCCTGCTCGTGGTACTTGGCGTTGAGCACCTTGTGCTCGATCTTCGCCTTGCGAAAGCGCGCCGAGAGCTCCTCGGAGGTCTCCACGGACGCCGTGCCCACCAGCACGGGAGCATCCTTTTCCATGCACGACTGCACGTCCGCGACGATGGCGTCGAACTTCTCTTCCCGGGTCATGTAGACCAGGTCGTTGAGATCCTTGCGCTGCATGGGTTTGTTGGTGGGTATGGCCAGCACCTCGAGACCGTAGATCTGCCGGAACTCAAAAGCCTCGGTGTCCGCCGTACCCGTCATGCCCGACAGCTTGTCGTACAGGCGGAAATAGTTCTGGAAGGTGGTGGAGGCCAGGGTCTGGCTCTCGCTCTGTATGCCGACACCCTCTTTCGCCTCGATTGCCTGGTGCAGGCCCTCGGACAGGCGGCGACCCGGCATGGTGCGACCGGTGTGCTCATCGATGAGGATGACCTGGCCGTCCTGGACCATGTACTCCACGTCGCGGTGAAAGAGAACATGGGCGCGCAGCCCGGAGTACACATGGTGCAGCAGCGACAGGTTGGTGGCGGCGTAGAGGCTCTCTCCCTCCTCCAGCAGGCCCTGCTCCAGCAGGAGCTGCTCCACGTATTCGTGCCCTTCCTCGGTCAGCTCGATCTGCCGCTGTTTCTCGTCAACCGTGTAATGCCCCTCCTGGCCCTCCTCGTCGCGCCTGAGGCCGGGGATGAGGGTATTGATCTGCTTGTACAGCTGGGAACTGTCCTCGGAGGCGCCGGAGATGATCAGCGGCGTGCGCGCCTCGTCGATGAGGATGGAGTCCACCTCGTCGACAATGGCAAAGCTGAGATCCCGCTGCAGCTTGTCCTCCAGGGTGAAGGCCATGTTGTCGCGCAGGTAGTCGAAGCCGAATTCGTTGTTGGTGCCGTAGATGACGTCCGCGGCGTAGGCCTCGCGCTTCTGCTCCGGCAGCTGGCCGGAGCGCACCACACCCACCGTGAGGCCAAGGAAGTCGTACAGCGGCCCCATCCACTGGGCATCCCGGCTCGCCAGGTAATCGTTCACGGTAATGAGATGGACGCTGCCGCCGCCGAGGGCGTTCAGGTAGGTGGGCAGGGTCGCCACCAGGGTCTTGCCCTCGCCGGTCTTCATCTCGGCGATCTTGCCCTCGTGCAGGGCCATGCCGCCGATCAGCTGCACGTCGAAATGGCGCATGCCGAGGACGCGCTGGCTGGCCTCGCGCACCACCGCAAAAGCCTCGGGAAGCAGAGCGTCGCGGCTCTCGCCGGCGCCGCAGCGCTCCCGCAGCGACGCGGTACAGGCCGCCAGTTCGGCATCGGACAGCGCCTGCATGGATTCCTCCAGCGCGTTGATGCGCCGCACCGTCTTGCGCATGCGCTTGAGCTCACGCTCGTTGCGTGTGCCGAAAACTTTCTTCAGTGTCGTGTTGATCATCGTGAACAGGTCATCCAGTCAGTAAGCCACAGCCTGGTCGGCTGTGCCGCATATCGGTGACGGCTCGCGGCAGATACCGGTCAGACTGCGGATAAAGGGGGTTGCCAGCGGGTCGACCGCCCAGCGTAAAAGGCGCCAAGTGTCGCATACTGGCACGGATTTTTCCATGCGGCCGGACCGGATCAGGCAGCCGGTGCCTGCAACTGGCCGAAGCCCACGGGGCCGTGTGACGCGTCCGCGAAGGTCACGGTTTCCCAGGCATCCGTATCCGCGATGAGGGCCCGCAGAACGCGGTTGTTCAGGGCGTGGCCGGACTTGTAGGCGCGGTACTCTCCCAGCAGCGGGCTACCCAGCAGGTAGAGGTCACCCATGGCGTCCAGCACCTTGTGCTTGACGAACTCGTCGTCGAATCGCAGTCCGTCGCGGTTGAGAATACGGTACTCGTCGAGAATGATGGCGTTGTCCTCGCTGCCACCGCGCGCCAGTCCACGGGAGCGCATGTACTCCAGCTCATGCATGAAGCCGAAGGTGCGCGCACTGCTGACTTCATCGACAAAGGAGACCCGGGAGAAATCGAGCTCGACATGGCCGCGTCGCTGCCGGAACTCCGGGTGATCAAAGTCGATGGTGAAGGTGATCTTGAATCCTTCGAAGGGCAGGAAAGCCGCCTCCTTGTCGCCGTCGCGCAGCCTGACAGGCCGCTTGATGCGCACAAAGCGCTTCAGGGCATCCTGCTCGACAACACCGGCAGACTGGATGAGGAAAACGAAGGGACGGGCACTGCCGTCCATAATGGGGACTTCTGCCGCGCTGACCTCTATGCGCGCATTATCGATGCCGAGACCGGCCAGCGCCGACATCAGGTGCTCCACCGTGGAGACACGGTGCTCACCCGATACCAGCGTGGTCGACAGCAGGGTATCGCCCACGTTCCCGGCGGTGGCGGGGATGTCCACCACCGGGTCGAGGTCGATGCGCCGAAACACGATGCCGCTGTTCACTGGCGCCGGATACAGCCCCAGGTGCACGGTCTCACCCGTGTGCAGGCCAATGCCGGTGGCCTTGATGGCGCTGCGCAGTGTCCGCTGTCGAATCATGTTTCCTCCCTTCGATCGCCGGCACGGGCTGGCGATGTCGTGACTGACGCGAAGCGGTTGACCGCTGCGCTCAGTCCGCCTGGCGACGCAGGAAGGTGGGAATATCGAAGTACTCGCCACCCGGTGCCGACTCCAGTGCAGCCGCCGTGGCCGCTCCGCCCGCCGCCCGACGCCGTGCCGGCGGCATCTCGTAGTCCGCGTAGTCCGGCTGCGTCGGCACGTCTTCTGCCGCGGTGCGTCGCGCCGGCGCATCAACCACCTGCAGCGGCACGCGGGAGACCTCTGCACCGAGTCCGGTCGCGACCACTGTTACACGCAGTTCGTCGGTGATATTGGGGTCGATCACGGTGCCCACCACGACGGTGGCTTCTTCCGAGGCAAACTCCTCAATGGTGTCGCCCACCTCGGAAAATTCACCGAGGGACAGATCGAGGCCGGCCGTGATATTGACCAGAATCCCGCGAGCTCCCTGCAGGTCGATATCGTCCAGCAGCGGGCTGTTGATCGCGCGTTCCGCGGCCTCGCGAGCCCGGTTCTCGCCGCGGGCGCTGCCCGTACCCATCATCGCCATACCCATTTCGGACATCACCGTGCGCACGTCGGCGAAGTCCACGTTTATCATGCCCGGGCGGATGATGAGGTCGGCAATACCCTGCACGGCGCCCAACAATACATCATTCGCCTCCTTGAAGGCATCGAGAAGGCTGGTATTTTTCCCCAGCACCTCGAGCAGCTTCTCGTTGGGAATGGTGATTAGAGAGTCAACGTGCTGCTGAAGTTCCCTGACACCGGCCTCCGCGATACCGAGGCGTTTCTTGCCCTCAAAGGGGAAGGGGCGGGTCACGACGGCTACCGTGAGAATGCCCAGTTCGCGGGCCACTTCGGCCACGATCGGCGCGCCGCCGGTGCCGGTGCCACCGCCCATGCCCGCCGTGATGAACACCATGTCCGCGCCGCGCAGCGCGTCCGCAATGCGGTCGCGGTCCTCCATCGCCGCCGCGCGCCCGATATCCGGGTTGGCACCGGCGCCGAGACCCTTGGTGATATCGCCACCGAGCTGCAGCACCGTCTTCGACTCGATGTCCGACAGCGCCTGGGCGTCGGTGTTGGCGCAGATGAAGTCCACGCCTTCCACGTTGTTTTCGATCATGTGCTTGACGGCGTTGCCACCGCCGCCGCCGACACCGATCACCTTGATCACCGCGTTCTGAGGTACGTTATCGATAAGTTCAAACATGGTCTTTCTCCCCGTTGCTGAAAGTCGCGCGACGCGCGACGCTCCTACTGAAAAATCACTGCCTAGAAATTGCTGCTGACCCAGGCGCGAAGTCGCGCCCACCAGCCCACACCAGTCCCCGCGCTGGCGCTGCGTGGCGCCTCGCCGGGGTGCTGGAATCCGTAGTGCAGCAAACCCACTGATGTCGCATAGATCGGGTTGCGCACGATGTCTGCCATGCCCTGGACCGCGTGCGGATACCCGACGCGAACCGGCATGTGAAAAATCTCCTCCGCCAGCTCAACCACACCTTCCATCTTCGAGGTGCCCCCGGTGAGAACGATGCCGGCGGGGATGAGGTCCTCGTAACCGCTGCGCCGCAGTTCCGCCTGCACCAGGGTGAAAAGTTCGTCGTAGCGCGGCTCGACCACCTCGGCCAGCGACTGTCGCGACAGGTCCCGCGGCGGCCGGTCGCCGACGCTCGGCACCTTGATGGTCTGGTCCGCCCCCGCGAGCTGGGTCAGCGCGCAGGCGTACTTGATCTTGATTTCCTCGGCATACTGGGACGGCGTGCGCAGGGCCATGGCGATGTCGTTGGTGACCTGGTCCCCGGCGATGGGAATCACACCGGTATGGCGGATGGAGCCCTCGGTGAAGACCGCGATGTCCGAGGTGCCGCCGCCGATATCCACCAGGCACACTCCCAGCTCGCGCTCGTCCTCGGTGAGTACCGCGTAGCTGCTGGCCAGCTGCTCGAGGATGACTTCCTCGACCTCAAGACCGCAGCGGCGGATGCACTTCTCGATGTTCTGGGCCGCGTTCACGGCGCAGGTGACCAGGTGCACCTTGGCCTCCAGGCGCACGCCGGACATGCCCAGCGGCTCGCGGATGCCTTCCTGGTTGTCGATCACGTATTCCTGCGGAAGGATATGCAGGACTTTCTGGTCCGCGGGTATGGCCACTGCCCGCGCCGCTTCCAGCACCTGCTCCACGTCAGCCAGGGCGACCTCCCGGTCGCGGATGGCGACGATGCCGTGCGCAGCCTCAACTCCCACG
>JAWLGG010000172.1:0-6465 GCA_041685155.1 Chromatocurvus sp. | reverse complement strand
AAAACCCAAAGCAAAAGCAAAAGCCACGACACCGACGAGACCGAAGCCGAAGCCGAAGCCGAAGCCGAAGCCGAAGCCGAAGCCGAAGCCGAAGCCGACAGCAAAACGAAAAGCGCCAACTGGGGTCAAGTCCGCTTCCTGACGGCCCACTCGCAGCCAGCCGACGGGGCACCTGCATGACGCCTGATGCGCCGCAGTCGCTATTTGCCAGGACAGCACCGGATCTGCTCGCCTTTGTGATCGGCCTGAGCGTTGCGTACTACCTTGAGTGGGACACGACGGACCTGGTCTGGAGCCTCTGGTTGTGCAGCCTGGTACTGGGTTACCTGACGCTCCTCTCATCGATCGGCGCCAGCGCGTACGTCGGACTCCACGTAACAGGGCACGGGGAGTTCAAGCGCGGCAGCCGCACCCCCGTGCGCGTCATCGGCATCGGGGCGGGCCTGTTCTTCCTCGTATTCTTCTCACTGCATTTCTGCGGCTTTCATGCCGGGCACTCCGTCTTCCTGCAGCAGTTCTTTCCGCTCGACAAGCTCCCGCACGACGGCTTTGGAGAGGCCTTCATGAACCCGTTGCTGCTTTGGAGTCTAGTGTTCCAGCACCTTATGGAGCCCTACGGGCTGTTTCTTCTCCCCGCCATCGTCGCCGAGCGGCAGCATGTCTTCCAGCCCCTGATGCAGGCTGTGCGGGCGGTGCATAGCAGCACCTCACAGAATCCGCGTACATCCCCACAGCGGGGCGCTGCCGGGAAACGCCGGGGCGGGCCCGGCGACGTCATGAGCCGACCCTATATCAACGTCGTGCGCATGCACCTGCTCATCTTTTTCTTTGCGCTCTCCCACGCGCTGAAGCTCGATTCGTTCCTGATCTACGCCGTGGTCTACGCTGTCTATTTCTTTCCGTGGGGCGAGGTGATCTCGCGCCCCCCGCCGGCGTGAACGGCGAGCCACGCGGCAAGGCCGGCAATGCCTGTAGCCGCGGGCAGCACGCGGGAATTGCAAAACCGCGAGCCCGACGTAAACTCGTTCACCGGAGCGCAGCGCGCACAACCACCTGTCACAGGAGACTCCATCGGTGTCCGACCCAATCCTTATCGGCGGCAACGCCAGCGGCCAGGTATTCCTGAACCCGCGCTACGCCAATCGTCACGGCCTGGTCGCGGGCGCCACCGGCACGGGCAAGACGGTAACGCTGCAGTGTCTCGCGGAGGGATTCTCAGACCTCGGCGTGCCGGTCTTCCTTGCGGACGTGAAAGGCGACCTCGCCGGGCTCAGCCAGCCGGGCACTCCGCACCCGAAGATTGACGAGCGCGTCGCGCATATCAATATTCCCCACTACACCCAGGTCGGCTACCCGGTCGCGTTCTGGGATGTCTTCGGCAAGTCGGGTACACCCATACGCACCAGCATTTCCGAGATGGGTCCGCAACTCCTGGCGCGCCTGCTGGACCTGAACGAGACACAGGAAGGCGTTCTCACCCTCGTATTCGAGTTCGCCGACGACGAGGGCATGCTGCTGGTCGACCTGAATGACCTGCGCACTTCCCTCACGTTCCTGGCCGAGCACGGCAGGGAGCTGCCCGGCGGCATTGGCATCGCCCGCGCCTCGGTGGACGCCATCCTGCGACGTCTGCTGATGCTTGAGCGCGAGGGGGGCGAGCAGTTCTTCGGCGAGCCGGCGCTGCAGCTCGACGATTTCATGCAGCGCGACCGGCAGGGCCGGGGAATTATCAACGTGCTTGCCGCCGACACACTGATTCGCAGCCAGCGGGTGTATGCCACTTTCCTGCTTTGGATACTGTCCGAACTGTTCGAGAACCTGCCCGAGCTGGGCGATCCGGCCCAGCCGGAGCTGGTGTTCTTTTTCGACGAGGCACACCTGCTGTTCAAGGATGCCCCCAAAGCCCTGATTGACAAGGTGGAGCAGGTTGTGCGCCTGATCCGCTCAAAGGGGGTCGGCGTCTATTTTGTCACCCAGTCACCCGCAGATGTTCCGGACAGCGTGCTCGCGCAGCTCGGCAACCGGGTGCAGCACGCCCTCAGAGCCTACACACCCCGGGAGCAGAAAGCGGTGCGCGTGGCGGCACAGTCTTTCCGTGCCAATCCCGAGCTGGATACGGAGCAGGCGATCAGCGAGCTGGGCGTGGGTGAAGCCCTGGTGTCGACACTGCAGGACAAGGGCGTGCCCAGCCCGGTACAGCGCGTGCTGGTGCGCCCGCCGCAGTCACGCATGGGGACCATCACCGACGAACAGCGCGGCAAGCTGCTGAGCCACGACCCCAATCAACGTCGCTACGCGGAACCCGTAGACCCACACTCGGCGCACGAGATCCTGCTGGAGCGCACGGAGAACATGCAGAAGGAAGCGGATGCAGCACGCCTTGCGGCTCAGGAGGCGCGTACCAGAGGCGCGACGAAGCGACGCGTCAGCTCGCGCCAGGGCAACACCGAGGCCTTCGTCAAGAGCATGGCGCGCAGCCTGGGCAGCGCCGCGGGCAGTTCGCTGGGGCGCAAGCTGTTTCGCGGCATTCTGGGATCGCTACTGAAATAGCCGCCGTCAGGCCGCGCTGCGAAGGCCACCCAGCAGCCTGCCGCCGACAGTGACGACGGCGAGTACCAGCGAGCCGGCGACCAGCCCGATGACCGCGTCCAGCGCGGTAGACGCCAGAACCCTGGCCAGGCCATCGCTCATGCCGCCCACCAGAAACTCGACCGCGTCATGGATGACGGGGACGCCATGCTCGAGAATGCCGCCGCCGACCAGGAACATCGCCGCCGTACCGACAATGGCCAGTGCATGCATCAGCCACGGCGCAAAGGCCAGCAGTGCGCGCCCCACGAGCCGCCCCAGTCGCTCCGTCGCCCCCTGCCCTTCCCGCTCCGCCAGGTAGAGCCCCAGGTCATCCAGTTTGACAATGGCTGCCACCAGCCCGTAGACACCCACCGTCATGAGCAGCGCGATCGCGGTCAGCACGCCCGCGCGCGTGGCCAGCGTTTCGCCAGCCACCACGCCAAGTGTGATCACGATGATTTCGGCAGACAGGATGAAATCGGTCCGGATTGCGCCGCGGATCTTTTTCTTTTCCAGCGTGCGAGGGTCGACACCGGGCTCGGCCAGAGGTGCCAGGCGCTCCCGACGCTCCGCCTTGCGCTCGGCGCGTGAATGCAGCAGGACATGCCAGACCTTTTCGCCACCCTCGTAACACAGGTACAGGCCACCGAGGACCAGCAGCGGGGTGATCAGCCAGTCCGCAAACGCCGCAATCAGCAGCGCGACCGGCACCAGGATGCACTTGTTCAGAAACGAGCCCCTGGCGACCGCCCAGACCACGGGCAGCTCACGCTGCGCCTTCACGCCGGTGACCTTCTCGGCGTTCACCGCGAGGTCATCCCCCAGCAGTCCCGCTGCCTTCCTGGCGGCGACCTTGGACATGACCGCCACGTCGTCCAGCAGTACCGCGATGTCGTCAAGCAGCAGTAACAGGCTTCCGCCGGCCATGGATCATGCCCCTGTCGGGTTCAGCTGTGTGAATCAGCTCTTGCTCTTACCGCTCTGGCGCTTGATCGCCTTCTTCATGTTGGAGCGCGGGTAGCGCGGCAGCTTGCCGCTTTCCAGGTAACGTAGAATGGTTTCCTGCGAACGGATGCTGGCGGCCTTCTTGCGCCGCGGGACCATGAGGTTGAGCTGGGCCGGGTCCAGTATGCGCGCCCGTTCGTTGTCATGCCACTGCTGGTCGAGGATATCCTGCAACATGGTCCTGGCCGCGGGGTCCTGCACCGGACAGAGCACCTCGACCCGGTAGTCGAGATTGCGCGTCATCAGGTCTGCAGAGCCGATCAGGTAGTGCGGATCGCCACCATTGTAGAAGACGTAGACCCGCGGGTGCTCGAGGTAGCGATCGACGATACTGATCGCGCGTATATTGTCGGACGTGCCTTTCACCCCCGGCAGCAGCGAGCACATGCCGCGAACGATGAGCCGCACTTCGACACCGGCGGCGCTGGCCTCGTACAGCTTCAGCGACAGCTGTTTGTCGACCAGGTTGTTGCACTTGAGCGTCATCGCCGCGCGCCTGCCGGCACGCGCATGGGCAATCTCGCGATCGATGAGCTTGATCAACGCAGGACGGGTGGAATGCGGCGACACCAGCAGTCGCCGGTACTCGGGACGCTTGTAGGTGAACTTGAGAAAATCGAAGACGTTGGCGACGTCCTCGCCGATGACCTGGTCGTAGGTCAGCAGCGTGAAGTCCGTATACAGCAGCGCCGTCTTCTCATTGAAGTTGCCGGTGCCAATGTGGCTGTAGTAAGCCAGGCCCTGCTCTTCCCGACGCTCGATCAGGAGCAGCTTGCTATGCACCTTGAGTCCGGGAATCCCGAAGATGACCTCGATGCCCCCCTCGGTCAGCTTCTGTGCCCAGCGAATGTTCGCCGATTCATCGAAGCGGGCGGCGAGTTCGACCACCGCACGCACGCGCTTGCCGTTGGCCACGGCATTGACCAGCGCGTCGACCACCCGGGATTCGCGAGCGACGCGGTACAGGCAGATCTTGATCGCCTCCACCTGCGGGTCCAGCGCCGCGGTCTTCAGCAGGTCGATGATGTAATCGAACGGGTGGTATGGATAGTAGAGCAGGATATCCCGTTCGCGTATCTCCGCAAAAATGCTGCGGGAATCATCCAGGCTGGGGATGCGCACGGGCTCGATCGGCTGCAGCTCGAGGTATTTCGGGCCCACCCGCGGAAAATCCATGAAGTCCTTGGAGTTGTGGTAACGCCCTCCGGGAATGAGACTGTCGTACTTGCCCAGGTCGAAGCGCGTAATCAGGAAATCCAGCAGACGCCTGGGCATGTCGCCATCGTACACAAAGCGCACCGGATCGGCGCGCTGGCGCTGCTTCAGGCTGCTGGCCATCTTCTCGATCAGGCTTTCGGTAATGCCGGCATCGAGTTCGATCTCGGCATCCCGGGAAAACTTGAAACAGAATGCCGAGGCCTCCTCGATCGGCAGGATCCCCCGGAACATCTGCGGAAGACAGAAACGGATCACGTTGTCCAGCGCGATGAACACCCGGCCTGACTTGCCCTTGCGCCGCGGTATCTCGACAAACCGGTTCATGCGATCCGTGGGCACTTCCACCAGCGCGTAGCTGTGCCGGCCCTCGGACAGCATGTCGACCGCGAGATACAGTGACTCGTCGTTGAGCGCCGGGATCGGCTGACCGTCGTAGAAGAGGACCGGGTCGAGTTCCGGCAGCACGGTGGCGGTAAAGAACGACTGCACGTATTCCGCCTGGTTGGGTTCCAGCTGGCGCTCGTTGATCATGTAGATACGTCGGCGCTGCAGCGCCTCCATCACATCGTTGTAGACCTTCTCGAACTCCTCCTGCGACTCGAATACGCGCGCCTGTATAGCCGTGAGAAGGTCTTTCGCCTGCTGCCGGGTGCTGCCGGAAGAGACGGAGATCAGGCGGCGCACTTCCGCCACGCGCACGCGGAAGAACTCGTCAAGGTTATTGGAGAAAATGCCGAGGAAGCGCAGACGCTGGATTTCAGGAACCGTCTCGTCGGCGGCCTCCTGTAGCACGCGAGCATTGAAGGAGAGCCAGCTCAGCTCCCGCGGCATGAACAGGTTCTCATCGAGGTCAGCCAGGCGCGGCTGAATGGGATTATTGGTCATGGTGGTGTCCGCTGCAGGGCTTCTCTTGATGTCTCACCGTAAACGGGCGTAACACTAGGCGATTCGCGCGCCGAGGAGTAGCCCTGCGGAAAATTGTCATATTACTGTCATGATTGCGCCGCGGGGCGGACCGCCAGCACATCGCTTGCGAGGCTCTCCAGCACAGACTCTGCCGTATTGCCCAACAACTTCGCCCGCAGTCCGCGGCGCCCCACGGTGCCCAGCACCACCAGCTGCGCATCGATGCGGGCGGCCTCACGGGAGATGACGTCCGCCGTGGCGCCTCGACGGCTGCGAAAGGCAGCAGCGGGCAAGGCAAAAGCCTCGCGCAGCTCAACGATATGTGGCTGCATATCCGCCTTGACCCGACGCGTGAAATCACCGACATCCAGCACGTCGAGATCGGTCAGCAGATCCGGCACGTCGACGGCGCTGATGCAGGACAGGGAAACGCCGAGTGCGTCAGCCAGTGCTTTGGCATGCGCCAGCACCTGGCGGTTCAGGGCGCGTTTTGCCTTCGACCGCGTCGCCAGATCAAGCGCGACCAGCAGCGGACGCTCCCGGTGCCAGCGCCTGCCGGCGACGATCAGCACGGGAGCCGCGCTCTCGCGCAGTAGCTGCCAGTCAGTCGAGGTATAGGACGCGGAGGCGCTGTGGTGTGCGGTCTTTACGACATAGTCGTACTCCCTGGATTCGGTGCGCCGGATAATCCACGGCGCGACATCCTTCATCCACACCACCCGCAGTCCGGCGCGCACGCCCGCCGGGGTTTCCCGCTCGATCTGC
>JAWLGG010000171.1:0-6470 GCA_041685155.1 Chromatocurvus sp. | reverse complement strand
CGAACCAGGTCACGCCGTTCGCCGACTGGGTCAACGACGACATGCCCTATGCCTTCAGGACCGACCGTGGCCCGCTGTGGGCCATGCCGCTGTCAAACGAGCTGGAGGACCGCTTCGTCATCATGAACAACGGCCACTCGGAGGACTCCTGGGTGGAGCAGATCAGCGACGCCTGCGATCTGCTGCTGAAGGAATCCCAGACGGGGGGCGGGCGCATTCTGGCGCTGAACATTCACCCCTGGCTGCTGGGCCAGCCGCACCGCATCAGCCGGCTGGAGGCGGTGCTGGACAACGTCATGGCGCGTGATGGTATCTGGAGTGCGTCGGCCAGCGACATTCTCGAGGCATTTTCACAGCAACAGGCCTGAGGGCGCCACGGCCCGGGGTGTAGCGCCTGACAAAACCCGACCACACGGCAGTGCGATCGGGGTTGTTGGGAGTCAGACGAACTTGGTCGCGCCGAAGAAGGCGACCGAGCCGATGGTCACCCAGTAGACGTAGGCGATCTTGCGGCCAAAGCCGATGGATGTCTCGAGCTGGCTCTCGACCTTCTCGTCCTTGCCCTGGGCCAGAATGCGGAACATCTCCGTCCACTCACGCATGATGAAGCGCAGCTTGAGGCCGATCACCAGGGCGAAGCTGTAGATAAGTATCTTGATGGAAAACCATTTCTGCATGTCCCCGGCATTGAAAGGGCCATAGCCCATCAGCGAGGAGATGGCGGACACCGCAAGCAAGGGTATAAGCACAAAGCGGATGCGCTCGTCCCAGATGGTCAGCGCAACACCGCGATCTGTCTCGCGGTAGATGAACGCGGCCCAGCAAAGGGCGACCCAGAACGCCACGAAGGCCCACATCCCGACCAGGAAATTGCCACCGTAGGGCTGCACACCCCAGAGATAACCCATGTGCATGCCCAGGGGCAGCAACAGGATAATGCCCGTGCGCGCCAGGATGTCGATGCGGTACGCCGTCTCCATGTGGCGGCGCCTCTCATCCATTGGCAGCTTGCGATTGACCACGTTGTAGGAGGTCTGGAACACGCCCCACTCTCCTCCCAGCCAGTACACCATGGCGATGATGTGCATCCACCGCAGTACGGCAAGCTCGGTTATTCCCATAGCACTAACACTCCCGGGTGACGGTGTTGCCGGATCTGCGGAATACACCTATTGATATAACTTTATACATTATTACCGAGTTCACCGCCGATTGCCAAGCCCCAGCCAGCACAGGCGGGGAAACCAGCTATCTCGTTAGCATTCGCAAGTTACGCTGCATTTGATATATCATTATGCCAAATGGGCTGCAGGATCCCTCGAATGACCGATAATAGTACGATTTTCAGCCAGCGCGACATGCAGAACCTGAACAAAGAGTCGCCAACACCCCTGTACTTCCAGCTCTACAGCCTGCTCAAGGCGCTGATTCTCAACGGCACCCTGGCCTACGGCCAGCGCATGCCAACAGAGGAAGAACTGGCGAAGACCTTCAGCGTCTCGCGGATTACCGCCAAGCGCGCCATGGATGAACTTGCGGACGAGGGCCTGGTGGAGCGACGCCGCGGCAAGGGCACGCACATCATCTACCGCTATTCACCCAAGCCGGTGAAGGCCCCGCTGACGGGCATGCTGGAGGAGATCGAGAGCATGGCGCGCAATTCCACCGCGCGGGTGCTGGAGTGCAAGATGATGCAGCCGCCGCAGCATATTCGCGAGGAACTGGAGCTGGATCCCGGTGATACCGCCCTGCACCTGGTGCGCGTACGCGAGCGGGAAGGACGCGAGTTCGGCTACTACATCAGCTGGACGGCGGGCGTGAAACCGCCCCGCAGCAGGAAGATTTTCGAGAAGACTCCCAGAATCTCCTACTTTCGCGACAATGGCCTGGAGCTGACCCACGTCACTCAGACCATCAGCGCGGTAGCGGCCAGCCCCGAGGTGGCGCGAGAGCTGCGTGTGCCCGAAGGCAGTCCCCTGCTGAGTCTTGTGCGTCGCTCCTACAACCAGCAGGAAGACAGGGAACTTCTTCGCGACTACCTGCAGGTCGTCTATAACCCGGAGCACTTCCAGTACAAGATGGACCTCAACGTCGAGTAAGCCGACCCGAGGTCCCCGGCATCAGATGACGCCGCGCGCGACCAAATCGTCGATGACCGCCTGCTGCGTGGCCATGAAGTGGCTGCGATCGGGAACGCGAATGGCGCCCTCGTCCAGCATGTTGTTCGCCGGGTAGACGCTCTCCGCGTACGTGTCCGAAAACAGGTCGAGCCGCTGCCGGGCGAGCATGTTGGTCATGGCCGGACGGCGTCGCGTGCGCCGCAGCGCCTCGATATCCAGTTCCGCGTTGCCACACATGGACTCGCCGCCGGCGGCCTCCGCCAGCACATGGCCCTTGTAGTCGACCACCCGTGAGCCGCCGCCGGTGGAATCCTTTGGAAACGGAATATCGTGAATGCAGGCGCTGTTCGCGGATACCACGTAGAGCATGTTCTCGTAGGCCCGCGCCTGCTTGGCAATGTTTTTCGGGGTCGCCAGCGGGCTGGTGACCTCGCTCGAGGAATGGCAGATCACCTCGGCACCGCGCAGCGCGAGGGCCCGGGTTATCTCCGGATAAAGGATCTCCTCGGAGGCAACACAGGCCAGCCGACCGATCGGCGTATCGGCCACCGGGAACAGGGCGTCCGCGCCATAGGCATCGAGATAGCGCTCAAGAATATCGTGCGGCGTCGGCGCGAACATCGACACCAGACGCCGGTAGCGCAGTATCTGCTCTCCCGTGTCCGAGAGAATGAAGCTGGTCTGGAAGTAGATTTCCGGGAAATACGGATCGGTCTCGTACAGATTGCCCGACAGGTAGATGCGGTTGTCCTGGGCAATGCGCGACAGCGCCTCGTACTCGGGCCCGTCAGCGGCGACGCAGCCCCGGGCGATCCAGCTGTCGACGGTTTCACCCAGCGGAAAACTGGTCAGGAAGTATTCCGGCAACACGACCAGTCGTGCCTCGTCGCCGCTGAAGGTGCGGATAAAGCCCTTGCTGCCCTTGATCAGCCCGGCGCAGTAGTCGATTGTGTCGCGCATGCGCTGTCGCGCCTGCTCCGGTGTACGGCAGAGATTCACCGCCCAGCAGGGCGCCTGCAGCGCGAGGCCGACGTAGGGTTCAATCGCCATGACTCAGCTCTCCAGTACCTGTTCGTCACTGCCCTCGACCAGGAGAACCCGAAACTCCCCGGTTCCCTCTCTCAGCTTCTTCGCAGCCGTGTATTCCGGCGACGCCCAGAAGGCCCGCGCCGACGCCATGTCCGGCCAGCGGTGCAGCACGACGCGACTGCCGCTCCAGTCACCCTCAAGGGCTTCCTGCTCGCCGCCCATGACAATGTATTCGCCGCCGAAGCGGGCCACGAGTTCCGGCACCAGGCGAGCGTACTCTGTAAACTCCCCGGGATCGGATATTTTTGCCTCAACCACCAGATACGCTGCCATGCATACACCTCCTAAAATGTTATATTGCCATATCTATATATCATATTATATAGTCGGGACGAGTTGACGCAAAACAGCATCAAGGAGCAGTCACAATGAAGATAACACCACTGTTGAACCTGGGTTTCGCGGCGGCCATCGCCACCACCGGCAGTATCGCCCACGCAGACGGCATTGATCCGGACAGCGGCGATGGCTACGTCCAGATCCAGCGCAAGCTGCAGTGCTCCCTGAAGGACAACGATCCCCAGGTGTATCGCTGGTTCGGCAAGGGCTATGCGCGGGTACCGGGCGAACGTGACCGCCACGTATTCAATCTCGACGGCATGAACATCCGGCAGTGCGTGACGGTGACCGACGACGAACTCGGCACCGGCTACCGCATGGTTTCCCGGGAAATCATGCTCTACCTGGACCCGGAAACGAACGAGGTCATGCGCACCTTCGACAACCCCTGGACCGGCGAGAGCAACGAGGTGATCCATGTCGCCAACGACCCGGTGAACAGCCGACCGACCTACGGCCGGCTGCCGGACGGATCGGAGCGATCGGTGGCGCTCAACGATATCAACGGCCAGTACCTGCTGCCGCTTGAAGTACCGCTGTTCTATCGCAATCCCCTGGGTGGCGATTACCAGAAATACGTTGGCGGCACCTACCACGCAACCGAGATCTTCGATTTCAACGGCGACACCGCCGAGCTCCTCGATGCCGACACCGACGTCGCCTACCCGGTGGTGTCCTGGGTGCGCCTGGCGCAGTGGCTTCCCTGGATGGAGATGGGCGGGCGGCACGGCATCCTCTACTTCAACGCCATGGGCCGCAAGGTGCAGAGCTTCGACCAGCTCAGCGAGACCATGAAGGCCGAGATCGCCGCGAACTACCCGGACTACACGGCGCCGCCGCCGGCAGACGACAAGCGACCCAACGAAACCTCGTGGACCTACATGAAGAAGATCATTGACCAGCGCGACTGAGTTGGCGCCGGGGCACATGACAGGCTTTTCAGGAGGCAGGACCATGTTCGCACCACGCGTTATTGCTGCCCTGCTGTACGTCGCGCTTTTCGCCCTGCAGTCGCCCGTGCAGGCCGCACCGGTGGAAGAGGACCAGCGAACGCCGCTGGACCTGCGGCGCACTACCCTGGTGGTGGCCGACATCGACCGCTCGCTGGCCTTCTACCGGGATGCCCTCGGCATGGTGGTCACTTATGACCGCATGGTCATCACGCCGAGTGATGCCGCACCGGGAGATGCGGAGTTTGTGCGTCGTCTTGTGTTCCTGCGTGCCAACGACGACTACATCGGGGTGGTCGGCCTGCTGCAGTACATCAAGCCGAAAAAGCCGCGCGTCGACCTCGCCGGCACCGCCTTCCAGGAGGGCACCACGGTGCTGGTGTTCAATACCAGCGAGCTGGAAGAGAGCTTTGCCCGTGCCCGCGACGTGCCGGGTGTCGTGGTCCTGGATGAGCCGTCACTGGTTACCTACCCCTCCTACGACGGGGAAGGCGGCATCCGGGTGCTGGTCAGCGCCCTGCAGGATCCGGACGGGTTCACCGTGGAGCTAAATCAGCTGCAGGACGAGCTGCACTGATGCCACGATTGCCGCGGCGCTTTTCGGTGCCGCAGGGAGGGGACATCACGCCGGCGGCAGACCCATGCGCCGGATGCTGATATCCCCGCGCGCCACGATGCTCGCCTTCTCCTCGGTATAGAAGTCCGCGCACTGCCGTGGGCCGTCGCGGCCGATACCCGACTGCTTGAATCCGCCAAAGGGCGCGCACAGGTTCCGCGCCAGGGGGGTATTGATCCACAGCGTGCCGACCCGCAGCTGCTGCTGGGCTGCCAGCGCCCGCGCCAGGCCCTTTGTCCAGGCGTAGGCCACCAGGCCAAAGTCGGAATCATTGGCGATATCCCAGGCCTCCTCGTCGCTGTCGAACACCTGAATCGTGGCCACTGGGCCGAACACTTCCTCGCGGCAGATGGCAAGGGAATTCGAGCTCACGCCAAGGATAGTCGGTGCCATGTAGAAGCCCTTGCGGTCCGCCAGTGGTGCACCGCCGGTCAGCACCTCGGCCCCCTCCTCCCGCGCCCTGGCGACATGCGCGGCAACCCGGTCCAGGTGCCCCCGGAATGCCAGCGGGCCCACTTCGGTCCCGGGATCCAGCGGGTCGCCGACGCGCAGCGCACGGCTGCGCGTCACGAAGGCGTCAATGAACCGATCGGCAATGCCCCGCTGCACCAGGATGCGCGAGCCGGCGATGCAGATCTGTCCGCTGTTGCTGAACACCCCGAGAAGCGAGCCGTCGATGGCCCGCTCCAGATCACAGTCATCGAAGACAATGTTTGCCGACTTGCCGCCCAGCTCAAAATGCACGGGCGTCAGGTTGCGCGCCGCGGCCGCCATGATGTGACGTGCCGTGGCATTGCTACCGGTAAAGGCAATGCGATCGACATCGGCATGCCCGCAAAGGGCCTCACCGGTGACGCTGCCGCGCCCATTGACCAGATTGACCACGCCGTCGGGGACCCCGGCCTCAACGAGCAGTGACATGAGGCGCAGCAGCGCCAGCGGTGTCTGCTCCGATGGCTTCAGGACACAGCTGTTGCCAAAGGTGATACAGGAGGCGATCTGCATGCTGGCCAGCGCCAGCGGCGCGTTCCAGGGCGCCACCAGGGCACAGACGCCCGCGGGCTCGCGTGTCACCGTGGTCAGGTAGCCGGCCATCTGCTCGAAGGTGTCGCCCGCCAGCTGACCTATGGTGTCAGCGAAGAATCCGAAATTCTCCGCCGCGCGTGGCACCTGCCGGTCGCGCAGGTGTAGAAGGGGCAGGCCGGCGGCGAGGCACTCCAGAAAGGCCAGCTCTTCACGGTGTGCCACCACCAGTGCCTGCACCTGACGCAGGATCATCTGCCGCTGCGCGACGCTACAGCCGGACCAGGCACCATCGCGGAAGCTGCGCCGCGCCGCGGCGATCGCCGCATCCAC
>JAWLGG010000170.1:0-6474 GCA_041685155.1 Chromatocurvus sp. | reverse complement strand
GCTGGCTGCTGGGCACCGGCCGCGCCGAATCCCTGTCGGCAACGGCGAACATCTTCGTCAGCCAGACCGAGGCGCCGCTGGTGATCAGGCCCTACCTGGCCGGCATGACGCGCTCGGAGCTTTTTGCCGTGATGGTCGGGGGCATGGCGACCGTGGCGGGCTCGGTGCTCGCGGGTTACGTGGCCCTGGGCGTGGAGATGAAGTACCTGCTTGCCGCGAGCTTCATGGCCGCGCCGGGGGGGCTGCTGATGGCCAAGCTCCTGCTGCCGGAAACGGAAGCCGTGCGCGCCAGCGACAGCATCGACGCGATCGAGGAAGAGCCGCACGTCAACGTGTTCGATGCCGCCGCCTCCGGAGCCGCCAGCGGTCTCGCGCTGGCGGTGAACATCGGTGCGATGCTGCTGGCCTTTATCGGGCTGATCGCACTGCTCAACGGCCTGCTCGGCTGGATGGGAGGACAGGCGGGCGTTGACGACCTGTCGCTGGAGCTGATTCTTGGCACCCTGTTCCGGCCGCTGGCCTTCCTCCTCGGGGTGCCGTGGGAGGAGGCCACGGTAGCGGGCAACCTGATCGGCCAGAAGCTGGTGCTGAATGAGTTTGTCGCCTTTACCGCGTTTTACGAGGATCGTACCGAGCTCAGCGCGCACAGCCAGGCTGTGGTGTCCTTCGCCTTGTGTGGCTTTGCCAACTTCTCCTCTATCGCGATACTCCTGGGCGGCCTGGGGACCCTGGCGCCGTCGCGTCGCTCCGAGGTGGCAGAGCTGGGTCTGCGGGCGGTTTTCGCGGGCTTCATGGCCAACCTGATGAGCGCGGCGATCGCGGGGCTGTTCCTGTCACTGGCCTGAATCCTGGCCATGCAGGCCAGCGCCGCCCATGGGGCCAGGTCTATCCCTGCAGCTTCGCCACGTAGGCCATGAACTCGTCGCGGTTGGCGTGCATGTCGGCGTCGATTTTTCCGGATACCTCATCCTCGGCCATCATGGCATCCCAGGCGGCGAGACCGTCGATGGCGGCGACGATATCCATGTCGAGCTGCCCGGGTCCCACGAGTTTGGAAATCGCCAGGGCGTAGCGCAGGGTGATGTCCGCCGTGGTCATGGCGCTGCCGAAACAGTAGGGCGAGAAACGCGCAAGGGCATTGATACCGTCGATACCGCGTTCGAGCACGCCGCGCACTTCCTGCTTGACGGCGTCCGGTGCCTGGCGCCCGCCGAGGGCAAAAGGCAGCAGGCGCCGGGCGGGAAGCTCCAGGTAGAGCTCGGTGATCCTTGCCAGCTGGCGCACCTTGCCGCGCGATTCCGGGTCGGTCGGCAACAGCGGCGTCTCCGGATAGGCCTCTTCGAGATAGTCGAGAATAACGCTGCTTTCGGACAGTGACATACCGTTCGCCGTGGTGATCGCCGGAATCTTGCCGGCGGGGCTGGCGGCCAGCAGGTCCGGGTCACCCGGGTAGACCTTGTGTTCCTCGAAGGCGATGCCCTTGGCCATCAGGGCATGTTTTACGATGTTGTAGTAGTTGGAATAGGCAAAGCCGTGCAGCGTGATCATGCGTCTGTCCGTCCCGGTCGGTGAATGCTGTACTGCGAAACAGTGTACGTGCGCAGGCCGCGCGTGGCCACGGGCGGGGCCAGGCGTCAGCCGGCCCCCGCGTCGTCGTAGCGGCGGAACCACTCCAGGATGTGCAGCACCTTGCTGACCAGCTGGCTCGGCCGTTTTGCGATGAAGTGCGAGGCCCCGGGCAGCTCCACCAGCAGGGTGTCCACCCTGCGATACTTGAGGGCGTGATAGAGCTGTTTGGCCTGTGAGGGTGGGGTGCGCAGGTCCTCCATGCCCACCATGACCAGGGTCGGAGTGTTCACGTTGCCCACCAGCGAGATGGGCGAGAAGCGCATGTAGTCGTCCTGGTGGGTCCAGGGCACACCGGGGTAGCGCACCTCGAAGTACTGGAACCAGTTGTCGGCGTTGAGCAGCTTGCTATACCAGTTCATCACCGGCTTGACCACCGCGGCGGCGCGGAAGCGATCCGACTTGCCGATCATCCAGGCGCTCATGATGCCGCCGGCGCTGCCGCCGGTGACGTAGAGGCGCTCCTCGTCGATATAGCCCTGCCCGATAACCGCGTCGATGCCGCTCATCACGTCGTCGTAATCCTCTCCCGGATAGTTGTGGTAGAGCAGGTCCGAGAAGGCCTCGCCGTAGCCGGTGCTGCCTCGCGGATTGGGGTAGAACACCACGTAGCCCGCGGCGGCAAACAGCTGCAGCTCGGGCGAGAAGCGCTCGCCATAGTTGAGGATGGGGCCGCCGTGGTTCTCCACCAGCAGGGAATAGGTCTTCTCCGGGTCAAAGCCGGGGGGCGTGACAATCCAGCCCTGTATTTCCCGCCCGTCGGCGGAGGATTCCCAGGTGATGGACCGCGTCTGCCCGAGGTCACGGTAGCCGAGCAGCTCGCGGTTCAGGTGGGTCAGGCGCGTCTACTGCGTGCCGTCGATGACCGCGACATCCGCCGGGTGCTCCGGCCGGGTGATGTTGAAGGCGAGGCGGTTGCTGTCCGACACCGAGAAGGAGCCGCCGGGGTAGGGCCTGCCGATGCTCGTGCCGCCGATATCGCGGGCCACTTCTTTGAAACTGCCGTCGAGGCCGATGTGGCCGATGCGCGTCCGGCCCCGCTCCTCATATTGCACGTACAGGCCGCGGCTGTCCGGTGCCCAGGCCGCGGCATCGATGCTGTGGTCCAGTGTCCCGGCGAGCCGGCGCACGTCCGACGCGGGTGTGCTTCCGCTGTCCCCGGCGTCCGCGCGCAGCGAGGTGACGCGCAGCTCCATGAGCTGGTACGCCCGGCGCCGGTCGGTGAAGCCCAGCCAGGCGAGGTGGCGCCCGTCGGGTGAAACCACCGGCTGCGCCGCAGGCCCGGCATCGTCGGTGATCTGCCGGATGTCGCCGCTGTCGACATCGATCGCGTACAGGTGGCTGCTGCGGTAGTCGTGCTCCCAGTCATCGCTGCGGTTGCTGCTGACATAGAGCTGTCTGCCGTCGGGGCTCCAGGCCGGCTGCCGGTGGTGGAAGTCGCCGCGGCTGACCTGCCGCGCACTGCCACCCTCTGCGGGCACGACGAACACCTGAGTGAAGCCGGGGTCGATGTAGCCGCTGCCGTCGCGCTCGTGATACAGGCGGTCCGTGACGCGGGCGGGTTCCGCCCAGGTCGCGCCCTCCGGGGCGTCAGGCATGCTGATCAGCTGCGGCGCCTCACCCTTGACCAGCAGGCTGAAGGCGATCTGCGTGCCGTCCGGCGCCCAGCGCAGCTCGTCCGGCGTGCCGCTGACCCGGGTCACGCGGGCGTGCTGGCCGGAGCGCAGCCAGTACACGTGGATGTCGCTGCTGTCGCCATCGGCGTTTTCGCGCACGTAGGCGATGCGGGTGCCGTCGGGCGACCAGCGCGCTGCGGATTCATCGCCGTCGAAGCTGGTCAGCTTGCGGTGCTCGTCGCCCGTGGTCGTGACCAGCCAGAGGTTGCCGCGTCGGCTGTCCGTGGCGACGTCCATGCCCATGCGTCGATACACCACGCGACGGCCATCCGGGGATATCTGCGGATCGACCGCCCACTCGAGCTCGAACACATCCATCGGCGAGAAGGGCGTACCCGCCTGTGCCGTGGATGCGAGCAGCAGGGCGGCGAGCAGGCTGCACAGCAGCCATGGGTTAACGGGGCGTGGTGAACGCATGTGGAACCTCCGGTGGAACAGGTGAATGTGCCGGGCTCAGTCGCCGCCTTTCAGCGCGCTCTCGAACAGCTTGAAAATGCGCCGGTACTCGTCCAGCCAGGCGGAGGGATGGACGAAGCCGTGGGGGTCCAGGGGGTACATGGCCATCTCGAAGTCCTGTTTCTCGAGCTCGATCAGCCGCTGCACCAGCAGCACCGAATCCTGGAAGAACACGTTGTCATCCTGCATCCCCGCGGCAATCAGCAGCGGACTGTCGAGGCCCTCGGCGTGGGTGATGGGGGAACTGCGGTCGTAGGCCTCGGGGTCGAGCAGGGGCGTGTTCAGTATCGAGCCCGTATAGGTGTGATTGTAATGTCGCCAGTCCACTACCGGCCGCAGCGCGGCACCGGCGGCGAAAGCCTGCGGTGCGCGGAACAGGGCCATGAGGCTCATGAAACCGCCGTAGGAGCCGCCGTAGATACCCACGCGCTGCGGGTCCACCCCGTGCCGGCGGCTCAGGTAGTCGATGCCGTCGAGGTAGTCTTCGAGTTCCGGGTGACCCATCTGCCGGTAGATGGCGGTGCGCCAGTCGCGGCCGTAGCCCTTCGAGGCGCGGTAGTCCATATCCAGGACGACGTAACCCGCGTCCGCCAGCAGCGAATGGAACATGCCCTCGCGGAAATAGTAGGGCCAGCCGAGATGGGCGTTCTGGGTATAGCCGGCCCCGTGCACGAACATCACGGCCGGGTAGGTCTCTGCCGGATCGTGGTCGCGGGGCAGGTAGAGCTTGGCCGGGATGGGGCGGTCGACGTGGGAAGAGGGCACGTCGACGATGTCCGGCATGACCCAGTCGATGCTGTCGTAGGCCTCGCTCACGCTGTGCGTCAGCCGGCGCGCGGGCTCGCTGCCGTCTGCGGGCTGCACGAACAGTTCGGCGTGACGTCGCGTTGTGGAATGCGAGAGCAGGAGCTGGCTCGCGTCCGGTGACAGCACGAAGCCGGTCACTCCGCTCAGGTGGCTCACCGGCTGCAGATCGCCGCCCGCCAGCGGCACGCGATACACGCGGTAGTCACCGGGGTGCTCACGATTCGACACCAGGTAGGCGTAGCCACCCTGCTCGTCGATGACCGGTTCGCGCACAACGAACTCACCTGCGGTCAGTGCCTCCGCCCCGCCATCGACGGGTTTCACATAAAGGTGGGAATAGCCGCTTTCCTCGGACAGGTACCAGAGTGTCCGGCTGTCGCTGCGCCAGCCGAAGGCGTTGTAGTCCCAGTTGATCCAGGCTTTGTCGGTGAGGCGGTGCTGCTGCACCAGCACGGGATCCGTGGCCGCGTCGCCATCGCCCTGCGTCAGGTCGCCGATGTCCAGGGTGGCGATCCAGCGGTCCTTGAAGTCACCGGCATGCAGCCGCACGGCCAGGCGCCTGCCATCAGGGCTCCAGCGCAGGGCCTGTGCGCTGGTGTCGCGCCGGGGCGCGGGTTTCAGTGCCGCATCGAGGGCCTTTGCGTCCGCGCCCCGCTCGAGATGCCAGCGCCGCGCGGACTGCCGACGCTCCGCCAACGGATCCTCATCGATGCCCTCAAGGCCCGACAGGTCCGGCGTCACGACCGTGCCGTCGTCGAGGTCGACGAGAAGAAGACGCTGCGGTGCCTCCGGGTTGCGCCCGACCCGACGGCGTACCGTGCGGGTGTCGACGTAGCCGTCCAGCGTGACGTAGTTGGGCATGCTGCCCTCGCGGCCCTCCCGGGGGTACCGGGCGCGGCACTTGTCACGCTCACTGTCGCTGCAGTTGTCGGTTACCAGCAGCGCGATGCGTCGCCCGTCGGGAGAGGGGTGCTGCGACACGATGTCGACCGCGCCGAGGTACACCGGCTCCGATCGTCCCGGGTTCTCGCGCCGCGCGTGGGTCTCCTTTGCCTGCCGGCGCCGCTCGTCCTCGACCAGGGTGTCGTAGGTGCGCCGCTGGTGCGCCTCCAGCGCATCAAAGCCGCGCGCCTTCGGATCCCTGCCGCTGCGGATATCCGCTACCTGCCGCAGGCGCCGTGTGTCCAGCGCGTAGTCGTGCACCTGCCCGTTGCGCAGGAAGAGCACGCTGCGACCGTCCGCGGCAAACACCGGGTCGCTGTCCGTGGCGGCGGTCTGCAGTGGCGTGACAACGCGACCGCTGGCGAGGTGCCTGACGTGCAGGGCGCCGCCGTGAATCCAGGCGCTGTGGGTGCGCTCGCGGTCATGGACCCGATCGGGGCCGGATTCCGCCGCCGCGGCATCCACCGCCAGGCGCCGGGGCTCCGGCGTGTCGTCGCGCAGGTCGAGGTGATAGCGATCGCGGAAGTCCTCGCCCTGTCGCTTCTGGCGGTAGAGCACGGCACGGCCGTCGTCCGCCCACCAGGCGGTTTCCGGTGCGTTACCGATCCAGTCCGGGTCCGCCATGATGCGCCTGAGCTGTTCGTCGGCCCCCGGCGTGGCCGCAACCGGCGTGGCGACCCAGGTGCAGGCGGCGAGGGCCAGCAAAAGGCCAGGTAAAAGGCGGATGCGGTGCGGGTGGAGGGTCTGGCGCATGGGTTCTCCGGGCGTCGGGCAGTCGCGTTGCTCTGACTGAATGCATTCAGGCGTGGTATATTACGCAGCTTGCCAAGCAATGAAAACGAGCCGGACCCCATGACCGCGTCGACCGATGACCTGCGCATCCAGAAAACCAACGAACTGATCGCGCCCGCCGCGCTGGTGGCGGAAGTGCCGCTGTCTGATGCGGCCTCGGATACGGTGGCGGCCG
>JAWLGG010000169.1:0-6486 GCA_041685155.1 Chromatocurvus sp. | reverse complement strand
TACTGTTCGAGCACATTATCATCAATGCCGGTTACCAGATCGACTGGTGGCAGGTGGATGAGCACGAGTGGCTCCGGGCGAATATCGATGCGGTTGTTTGTGACTATCGGGCTATGACCAGGCTGTTTGCTAGATGTATTGGGAATGAAATCTAGCCTGCATGGCTCAACGATTCGCGAAGCGAGGCTCCCGGCGTGTCCAGGAAGCCGCTTGCGCGGCACGGCCGCGTGCGCCGGCTGGTGATTGCGCCAGTTCAGCGTGTTGTGTCATCAACCGGGTTTAATGAGAAACGATGCTTCCCCTTTTAACTGGGGAGAGCCCTGAAAGGTGGCGGAGCGGACGGGACTCGAACCCGCGACCCCCGGCGTGACAGGCCGGTATTCTAACCAACTGAACTACCGCTCCCCGGTAGGCTTCGATCTGCTTGCGCGTTTGAGCGAAAGCGTGGTGGGTGGTGACGGGATCGAACCGCCGACCCTCTGCTTGTAAGGCAGATGCTCTCCCAGCTGAGCTAACCACCCCCGGATCGAGAACGCGCATTATAGAGATAAACTGCGGGCTGTCAAACGCTGCGGGAGAAAAAGTGCCTGACCAGTTTGCGCACCACGCCCACTCAAGAAAACTGCCCGCCCCACACTGCCAACCGCCGCGCAACGCGCTTATACTACGCGGCTAACCGGGGGCAGAATCAGCAGCGTATGGACATTTACAAGGACTTTCATTTCGAAGCGGCACACCGCCTGCCGAACGTGCCCGAGGGCCACAAATGTGCCCGGCTCCACGGACACTCCTTTCACGTCCGCATCACGGTGAGTGGTGAAGCACCCGAGCCGGCGGGATGGGTCATGGACTTCGCCGAGCTGAAGTCGGCTTTCCGCCCCCTACTCGATCAGCTCGACCACTATTACCTGAACGACATTCCCGGGCTGGAGAATCCCACCAGTGAAAATCTCTGTCGCTGGATATGGCAGCGGCTGCAGCCTGTCCTGCCTGCCCTCAGCGCGGTGGAGGTTCGCGAGACCTGCACCTCGGGCTGCGTGTACCGCGGCGACTGAACCGACCCGCGTTACCGGTGTCACTGCGCGAAACAAGGGCCAGGCGGAGCACCGACAGAACCACTCACCCGGCAGCAAATCACTGCCGGGCCTCGCATTGATACGGTCGTAAGCAACCTGTTCCCCCTTGCACCAGAAGGTTACAGTTGGTAGCACCTGTCAAATTGTTATGCACATTCCCGGGGCAGGCATGTCAAGCCCGGCCTTTAGACCCATTTGTGCAATCAGGTTCTAAGGTAGATATCTCAACATACTGTTTTATATAGATTTTATATAATTGAACGTTTTTTAACCAATTTGTAACAATGCCCGCAATAACAGGGGTCGGGGTCATGCTGAACAAATTACCCACTGACTTATCCACAGCTTCTGTGGACAGCCACTCGAGGCGCTGATGGCAATCAGCCAGTGGCTGGCACTGTGCGCTATCTGCCTGCTGGGCGCCGCCTCGCCCGGGCCGAGCCTCGCCGTCGTGCTGCAGTCGACCCTGTCGGGCTCGCGGCGCGCCGGTATTGCCACGGCGATGGGGCACGGCTTCGGGGTCGCTTTCTACGCCCTCCTCACCGTCTGCGGCCTCGGCATTCTTGTCGCCGGTCTGCCGGTTCTGTATGCCACCATCAAACTGGCGGGCGCCGCCTACCTGCTCTGGCTCGCCTTCTGTGCCTGGCGTGCCGGCGAGCCCGATGCAGCAGAGCTCCCGTCTTCGGGACGCACCGGGTTCCGGCGCGGTGCACTGGTCGCCCTCCTCAACCCGAAGCTGGCCATCTTCATGCTGGCGCTGTTCAGCCAGTTCCTGGCGCCCGACGCGGGGCTGCTGCATGCGGCGATTCTCGTGGTCACCGCAGGGGCGATAGATGCCCTTTGGTATACCGCGATTGCCCTGGCCGCGGGCACCACGGCGGTGCAGCGGGGCCTTACGCGGCGAGCGCCTGTTCTCAACCGGTGCTTTGCGATCCTGCTGGCGGCACTGGCGGCCTGGGTTATCGCGACAACGCTCTGAACTGAACCGCTTGCGGTCAATGCAGAACGCGGCCGGGCTCGCCCACCACCAGCGCCTGCAGCGATTTTCCCAGCATGATCACGGCACCCTGCTCGCGCTCTACACCGTCGTAGCTGTAGTCGAAACGGTACTGGCGCCACACGCGCCACATGCCCGATCCGTCGCGGCTCAGTGACATGCGCTGAAGGCTCACGCTGTCGTCAAGCAGCTGGAAGTCACCGTCCCGGGCGGCGCGCTTCACAGCAGATATCGCGAGTTCACGGACCCGGGTCGCGCTGAACAGGTACAGTGCCGCGGCGCCAAACAGCGCGATCACAACCAGGTCGAGCAGTTCGATCACCATGCCTATACCGCCCCACCGTCGATGAACTGTCGCACCAGGGAATTGAAAACCGCGGGCTGCTCGACGTGCAGCCAGTGGCCGCAGTCAGCCATGGTCTCAACAGACGCCTCGGGAAAGGCGCGATGAATATCATCGAGGTGTTCATCCCCGACATAGCCGGACAGCGCACCGCGAATGAACAGTGCCGGTCCCGCATAGGGCTCACTGAATTCCGGCGCCTGCAGGTACGCCGCGTAGTTGCGCTGCAGGCCCTCGCGATTGAAGCGCCAGCGGTAGCTGCCGTCACTGTCGCGATACAGGCTCATCAGCAGAAACTGCCGCACGCCGGCATCCTCTAAATAACCCGACAGAATCGCGTCGGCGTCGGCCCGGCTGCGCACCTCCACCGCACTGACCGCGTTCAGGGCAGCGAACACCTGGTCGTGGGATCGAGAATAGGTGACCGGGGCGATATCCGCGACCACCACTGACGCTACCGCCGCCGGATGGTCCAGCGCAAACTGCATGGCCACCTTGCCGCCGAGTGAGTGACCCAAGCAGTGTGCGCCCGCGATGGATTGCGACTGCAGCCACTGGGCCACGGCGTCAGCCATGCGGCGCAGGCCCGAGTGCTGCGTCCATGCGGAGCGCCCGTGGTCGGGCAGATCCACCATATGGACACGGTAGGCGTCGCGCAGGGAGCGACCCAGGCCACCCAGATTGCTACCCATGCCAAACAGCCCGTGCAGCAGAATGACGTCCGGGCCATCGCCCTCGGATGTCACGCTCAACTCGATGTGATCAGATTCCGCCACACGCTCTCCTGTCGCCCTGTGCGCTTTTTGGTACCATCATCTTTTTCCAACTGAAAGGATTGTACCGCGTGATGCTCCCTATGCCTTCCCGTTTTCGCCTGCTCGCGGGCACCTGCGTGCTGTTGCTGGCTGCCTGTGCCGGCGGCCCGACCCACAACCCCACGGTCTTCCCCTTCGAGATGGAGCGCGAGGCCCTGGCGGAAAACCCGGTCAGGACCGTTGTTGTCACCCACGTCAACCTGGGGACACCGTCGCGCAATTACCTGGATGAGATCACCCCCGTGATCGATGGCCGCGTCACCTCCTACCTCGAGAAAAACGGCTACGAAGTCATACCGCAGCGGATCTTCCGGCAGCACTGGAATACCGCCGCGCGCGCCTACGGCGATCCGGTGGACCCCACCACCGGCCGGGTGAACATGAAAACCTTCGCCCAGCTCATGCAGAGCGTTCGCGACCGCATGCAGGAAGACACCGATCTCGACGCCTTCATCTTCACCGACCTGATCGAGATGGAGAGCGCCTTCAACGGCGGTCTCAAGCACCTTGCCCGCTGGGACGGCGTCACGCGACGCCCCAGCCTGCAGGGACCGGGCAGCGGCGTCAGCGGGGATTTCGACTGGAACATGCCGGCGTCGGTGGTCTCGCTGCAGGTGACGATATTCGACATGGACCTGAAGCGCCTGTTCGTGAGCCGCGGCGGCATCGACGCCACCGACGCGATCGACACCCGCTCCTCCAGCGGCCGCTACGTGCGCCGCCGCGACATCCTGGAGAACGCCAGCTATGTACAGGAAGGCATACGGCTGGCGTTTCACCCGCTCATCGAATGGCAGGACTGGCCGGGCAACCCCTGAGCCGGGCCTGCAGTGGTGCGGGCGGGCCTAATCCCGATCGCGCCTAATCCCGATAGTGCGCCGGTCGACCCTCGGCCTGCGCCGTGATGCCTTCCTCGAGGTCCGCGGCGCTCATCATCCCGGCATTCCAGGTCGCTATGTAGTTGAGGCCGTCCGCGACGCTATGATCGCGCGTGTACAGCAGCACGTCTTTCGTGCCGCGGATGACCAGCGGTGACTTTGCCGCGATGGTCCGGGCGACGTGGCGCACTTCCTTGAGCATCGATTCGCGATGTTCGAAAACCCGGTTCACGAAGCCGATCTCGCGAGCCTCCTCCGCATCCATGTTGCGCCCGGTATAGGCCAGCTCGCGGGCCACGCCCTCCGGAATGAGCCTCGGAAGGCGCTGCAGCGTGCCGACGTCTGCGACCATGCCGATATCGACCTCGCGCACGGAAAAATAGGCATCCTCCGTGGCGTAGCGCATGTCACAGCAGCAGATCAGGTCGATTCCGCCACCGATGCAGGTGTGGTGAATCGCGGCGAGTACGGGCTTGCGGCACTTCTCCAGGGCGGTCAGGTTGCCCTGCAGCGCCAGCACACTGCGCCTGAACTGCTCCGCGCGCCGCGCCGGGTCCTCACTGTGCGACTGCAGCTCGCCGAACATCGCCAGGTCGATCCCGGCGCAGAAGTGCCTGCCACTGCCGGTGAGGATGATGGCGCGCACCTCGTCGGTCTCGTCCAGCCATTCAAAGCAGGCCTGCAGCTCGCGCCACATGGCGCTGTTCATACTGTTTGCCTTGTCGGGGCGGTTCAGCGCCACTTCCGCGACATGGTCGTCGATGCTGACATCGAGGGTGGTAAGTTCCGGTTGCATGGCCTTTGCCTCCTGCATAACGCTACCAGTGGGAAACGAAATCATCCGTCTGCATGGCGGGCAGAGCCTTGGCGCTGCCCGCCCGAGTGCCGATATACAGGAACGCCACAATCTCGTCGTTGTCTGCACCACCGAGCGCCGCGACAACCTCCGCGTCGTAGGCGGCGTTGCCCGTGCGCCAGACCCCCGAGTAACCGAGCGCCTCCGCAGCGAGAAGCAGCGCGTGGGCGGCGCAGCCCGCCGACAGCCGCTGCTCCACGGCCGGCACCTTGGGGTGCTGCGAGATGGATGCCATCACCACCACTACGAGCGGCGCCCGCAGCGGTGCGTTCAGCGCCTTGTCGCGAACGGCCGCGTCCGCATCGGGATCGCGCCGCAGCAGGCAGTCCAGCAGTACCTGGCCGAATGCGTGCCGACGCTCGCCCTCGATAACGCGAAAACGCCAGGGGCGCAGCCGGAGGTGATCGGGGGCTCGCAGCGCGGCCTGGAACATGCGTTCCTGCTCCTTCCGGTCAGGCGCCGGCAGGGTCAGTCGCGGGGAGGAATTTCGCTGCAACAGCAGATCGATGGGCTCGGGCATGGGCATCACGCATGATTCAGTGAGCCCGCATGATAGCAGCCCTTGTGCGAGCTCGCAGTCAGTGCTCAGACATCTTCTGTTGGCTGCATATCCGCAAACGGTGTCGTCGGATGCAGGTCGATCGCGGCACCGCCAACCACCAGAGCGCCAGCGTCATAACTCACGTCGCCATCGCTCAGGACGCCGTGATCGAAGCGGTAGATGACCTCGCGCTCACCCGCCAGCACCGCCTGGTCATAGCCGTCCTGCGCCGCCGCGACCGCTTCGTTTGCCGCCTGCCAGCGCGCAATAGCACCCTCGCCGTGGCGGGCGCGCAGCATGCTCGCGGTCATCGAGGGGCTGAGCAGCACGGCGCTGGCGTTGTTGCCGCCAAAGCCCTTGGCATTGATCAGTGCCCAGGCCTGGACCGCGGGATCGATCGTGGTGTGCTGCAGGCAGAAGTCCAGGTGCTCCCGTTTCACGTCGCCCGCCAGCGCAGACGTCGTGGTAATGCCCGGAATCACGCCGTGCGCCCAGATACCCAGGGTCATGGCAATCTGGTCGCCCGCGGCGGCCCCGAGCGAGTGCCCGAAATAGCACTTGAGCGCCGCGACCGGGAGGTTCCCGATACCAAAGGCGCCGGCGCTGCGACTGAGGATTTCCGACTCCGTCGTTCGGTTCTGCGGCGTGCCGGTCCCGTGCGCCTGCACCAGGCCGCCGCGGCGCAGGGCCTTCTCGCCGACAATGGCCCGGGCGGCGGCCAGTGCCCTGGCGACCGTAATGTAGTTGCCGACGCCGGGGCCCGAGATCGACTTCTTGTAGCCATCGGCATTCACGAACACATCGGCAACCGCCCCGTAGACCGTGGCGCCCAGTTCCAGCGCCAGTGCGTCGTCGAACAGGACAAGCACCTGCGCCGACTCCCCCACGGTGAAGCCGCAGTTCTCGGCGAAGGGCCGGCAGGCGCGACGGTGGTCCGGCACGGCATCGTCGGCCAGGCCGTCGAGCTGACGCAGTCCCTT
>JAWLGG010000002.1:0-26276 GCA_041685155.1 Chromatocurvus sp. | reverse complement strand
GTTCGAGGCGCGGCCGTTGCCCGCGGCAGGCTGGTTGAGGGCGGTCGCAGTCCGCAGCTCGAAGGCCTTGAGGTCATCTGGCGTCAGTATCCCAAGGTTCTCGGCCGCGGCCACTACGCGCACCGGTTGCTGTTCGACGACGAGGGCTATCTCTGGATCTCCTCCGGGGACCGGCAGAAATTCACGCCGGCCCAGGACATGCAGTCCTCTATGGGCAAGATCATCCGCCTGCACGACGATGGCTCGGTACCCGAGGACAACCCCTTCGTCAATTACCGCGATGACGATGCCTTCGTGGACGGCGAGGCTGTGTATGACCAGATCTGGTCCCTTGGCCACCGTAACCCGCTGGGTATCGCCTTCGACCTCGACGGCAATCTCTGGGAAATCGAGATGGGCCCGGCTGGCGGCGACGAGCTCAACCGCATAGAGCGTGGCGACAACTACGGTTATCCCGTGGTGTCCAATGGCAGGCATTACGACGGGCGCGACATCCCCGACCACGACACGCGCCCGGAATTCAATGCGCCGGAAATCACCTGGACGCCGGTGATCTCCCCGGGTGACCTCATGGTCTACAGCGGCGACCTGTTCCAGGACTGGCGCGGCAATGCCTTTGCCGCTGGACTGTCCTCCCAGGCCGTTGTCCGCATTGAGCTCGATGGCGACAGCGCCCGCGAGGTCGAGCGCTACGATATGGGCGCGCGCATCCGCAACGTTACCGAAGGGCCCGATGGCGCGATCTGGGTGCTGGAGGACGAGCGCGGCAGCAGCCAGGGTCGTCTGCTCAAGCTGACCCCCGCATCCTGACCCCCGCATCGAAGCCGCGCCCAGTCGGCGTGCGTCGATGAAACTCGTCTATCGGGCAAGGGACATCGTTGAGGCCCATATTCTTGCGGGACTCCTGCAGTCCCGCGGTGTCGAGGCCTTCGTCGGCGGTCACTACCTGCAGGGCGGAATCGGCGAGCTCGCGGCCCTCGATTCCGCCACCCTGTCCGTGGAGGACCGCGATGAGGACATAGCCAGGGCCGTCATCGCCGAGTACGAGCGGGGCGACCTGGTGGACGATTCGCCTCGCGGCTGAATTGTCGGGTTTTTTTACGTTTCCCGCTTGCGCGGGCAGGTCCTGCTGCTATCAAACATACGGACGCCACCCGTCGCCCGGTCGCGGAAACCGCAAGTGTGACCGGGGTCCTTTTTTCCTCCCGGATTGTGCCGATCACGTCACATTCCTCTCGCTGAACACGTCGTTATGGCGCGACGTGGCCTGTGCTTTGCAGTTTCCCTGTCGAACTGCGGGGCGCATGGGCGCTCTGTTTCATCAACGAGCAGGGATAGCAGAATGAACAAGTTACGTCTGGCAATTGTGATGGCATTTTTCGCGACAGTGGTCTCAGGTCACGGCCATGCGGGACCCGCCGTCACCATCGAGTTCGACACGCCGATATTTTCAGCAGGTTCGGACAACGTGCATATCACGTTCCCCGGTGAGTTCAGAGGCGTGCAGACGGCGCATGTTGCGGCCGGGCGCTTCACGGGATCGGCCACGAACCTGGTTGACGTGGATGCCAGCATTTTTGTGGAGGGTCTCGATAGCGTATTCATGTACTGCTACGATCTGTATGACGCGATCAGCGGTGGCGACGTGGTCCCCTACACGATAGATTTTGACGCCGTCATGCAGCGAACGCTGAAGTTCCTCGGGGCTGTGAACAGTGTTCTCAACGAGGGCAAGACAGCGCACGATCCCTATGCCTGGGTCCGCCCCACCTCGACCGGCCAGAGCGCGGCGATACAGCTCGGCCTCTGGGGAAAGCAAATACGAGCTTGAAGACGCCGGCTGGAGCATGGACGGCGGCAGTTTCAGCGCAACGCATCTGGCGACAGACACGCAGAGCTGGATTGACAGTTTCTTTGCAGTGGCCGCTACTGACGTCGCACCACTGGAGCAGAAATTCACCATGGTTTTCGAGAGTGAACAGTACCAGGACATGATCGCTGCTGACCCGCCCAGCACGGTGCCGGCGCCAGGTACCCTGGCGCTGCTGCTGCTGGCGCTGTGTGGATTCCGCCTGCGGCGCACACCCCGGTCGGCATCGGCCTGACGGGCCCGGCCGCAGATGGCAGCCTTGCTGATATGGGCGCGGAGGTTACAGCGGCCACACCCACAGCAGCATCGGCACGCTGATCGCGACAACCAGAATCTCCAGGGGCAGCCCCAGGCGCCAGAAGTCGCTGAAGTTGAAGCCGCCGGGGCCAAGAATCAGGGTGTTGTTCTGGTGCCCGATGGGCGTCAGGAAAGCGCATGAGGCACCGATGGCAACCGCCATCAGAAAGGAATCCGGATTGACGCCGAGCGCCGCGGCGGTGCCAAGGGCAATGGGGCACATCACCGCCGCGGTGGCAGCATTGTTCATCAGGTCGGACAGGAACATCGTGACCACGAGGATCAGTGTCAGCACGGCAATCGCGTTGCCCTGGGCGAGGGTGGTGAGCAGAAAGGTGGCGACGAGATCTGCCGTGCCCGTTGCCGCCATCGCCCCGGCGACAGGAATGAGTGCAGCGAGGAGGACGATGACCGGCCAGTCGATGGCGCTGTAGACGTTCCGCGGGGGCACCGTGTTGAGCGCCATAGAGGCGAGCACGCCCATGGCAAAGGAAATGGCGGCGGGCAGCAGGCCGAAGGCGGCGCCGGCAACTGCAAAGAACATCACCACGCCAGCGATCCACGCCTTGCGCTTGTCTGGAATGCGCAGTTCTCGCTCGGCAAGGGGAACGCAGCCGGTGTCGGCGGCGAACTCGGCGATTGATTCCACTGCGCCCTGCATCAGCAGAAGGTCCCCGGGGCGAAGCGCCATATTGCGCAGCCGCGTGCGGGCGCTGGCGCCCTCCCGCGACACCGCAAGCAGGTTGACGTTGTAGCGAGCGGCCAGCTGCACATCGGCGGCGGAGCGCCCGGCGAGGGTGGAGGCGGGCATCACCGCAAGCTCACTGAGTACCAGGGCCTCGCGCCCGCGATCGCTGTCGTCGCTGGCCTCCTTACCGGCGGCCTCCTCGTCGGCAAGGGAGGGGGAGGCCAGAGTCGTCGCTCCGTCGGCATCGGCATCGGCACTGCCGTCAGGGGCACTGCCGTCAGCGGCGCTGTCGTCGCTGACGGCGTCCTCGCCATCACGCTCCGCCGTTGCTTCCAGCTCAAGCCCAAGCCGCGACAGCAGATCGGCCAGCGCCTCGACATCCGCCTCGATCACGAGAATGTCGCCGCCCAGAAGCTGTCGGCCCGGGTGCGGCGCAACCAACCGTACCTCGTTGCGCACCAGGCCGATGACCTGCGCGCCGTCTTCACCCAGCGCGGACTCCAGCTCCCGAAGCGTCATCCCGGCGGCCTTGCCGTCCTCACCGACGCGGGCTTCCGTGAGGTAGGCACCAGTGGCGAAATCCTGCGCGGCATGCTGCTCACGCGCCGGCACCAGCCTGCGACCGAGCAACACCACGAACAGCGTACCAATCAGGGCCACGGTCAGGCCCACGGGGGTGAAATCGAACATGCCGAAGGTGCCCCCGCCGGTCTCGGCGCGAAAACCGGAGACAATGAGGTTGGGCGGCGTACCGATCATCGTGGTCATGCCTCCCAGAATAGTGCCGAAGGCCAGGGGCATGAGAACCTTGCCCGGTGGCAGGTCGTGCTGCCGGGCAATCTGCAGCGCCACGGGCATGAGCAGGGCCATGGCGCCGACGTTGTTCATGAAGCCGGACAACACCGCACCCAGCGCGACGATCGCGGCAAGGCTGGTCAGCGGACCGGCGTTTCCCGGCAGGGCGACCCGGGCGAGGGCGTCGACGGCGCCGGAGGACTGCAGGCCGCGGCTCAGCACCAGCACGCAGGCGACGGTGATCACCGCGGGATGTCCGAATCCGGCGAAGGCGACCGCGGGGTCGATCAGCCCGGCCAGGACGCAGGCCAGGAGTGACCCCAGTGCGACCATGTCGTGGCGCCAGCGCCCCCAGAGAAACATGCCCACCGTGGCGAGCAGAATGGCGATGATCAGGGTCTGGTCTGTGGTCATGACGTGATCGCCTGTCGCTGGTGTGTCGCAAAGTGAGTGGCGCAAAGAGTGTGTCGCACCGGGGCGAAACGTTTTTCGCCGGGCCGGTGCGCATTGTCTTCCAGCGCGCCCGGGTTTGCCAGTAAGCTGTGGTTCCGGTTACGGAATCCAAGGAGAGTGAGCGATGCGCCGTACTGTTCGTGCAAGCGTGATGGCCGCGGCGATCACGTCACTGCTGGTTGGCTGTACCTGGGTTAAGATTCCCGAGGAGGCAGAGGCGGTGACGATCGTCGGCGAAAGTCAGGTTGCGGACTGCAAACAGCTTGGCAACGTGACCACCGAAGTGAAGTGGACGATATGGGGTATCGCGCGCAACGCAGAGAAAGTGCGGTCCGAACTGGACGACCTTGCGCGCAAACAGGCCCTGGGGCTGGGCGCAGACACGCTGGTCAGGCACTCCGCCGGGGAAGGGACCGGCCGCTATAGCGCCTACCGCTGCGAGCGGGCGCCGTCGGTCAGTTGACCGCGATATCGCGGATGGTCTCAGTATACCCGTCCGCGGTCTCCCGGGCGGCGACTTCCGCCGCGTCTTTCTGGGCCATATAAAACAGCCGGTTGAGGAAATCCTGGCGCCAGGCCTCGCGATCGTGCAGGGCGGCGTCGTCCAGCTCCAGGGCATCAATGGCCGCGGCGAGATCCACCCCCTGCTGCTTGGCCACCCGCTCCTGGGCGTCAATGCGGTCGCGCATGACGGTCAGCTCGCTGGCGAGCGCCATGACCATGGAAAATAGCTGGTCCACACCGGGAGTGTCGTAGAACTCGGGGCGCTTGCCCTTGGCGTGGCGATTGACGTGCGGGCGATCAGCGTCGGTATCGTGTGTGCTGTCAGTCATCAGGCGACCTCACGTGCTTTTGCGGGTTTGCGGGCGATGAGCACTTCCCAGCCGCCCCCGGGAGCAAATTCACCGGCGGTGAACTCGCGGTCTGCCACCTCGCTGGAAGACCCGGCGTCGTAGCCGTCAGACACGAACTCCATGATCGCCATGGGCGCTGTGTCGAACTGCACATCGTCGCGCTGAAAACCGGCCTTTACTGCGAGATCGACCTGGTCCATGTCGCGCATGGCGCCCCAGAAGGGCTCGTTGTTGTACCAGGTCTCGTTGTCGAGAATGAACTGTGTCATGGGGTCCATGAGGTCGAAGGGTGGCAGGTCGGCGTGGATCATAAGGCCGTTTTCGGCCAGGAGGCGCTCGCATTCATTGAAGATCCGCGGCATGGCCTTGCCGCTGGTCTCGTGCAGCAGGATGTGGCTCACGACGAGATCGAAATAGCCATCCTCAAAGCTCGTCTCCTCCGCGTTCATCTGCGCGAAGTTCACATCGAAACCCATCGCCTGCGCCCGGGCGTGGGCATAGCGGATCACCGGCGCGCCGACATCGATCCCCCAGATTTCCGCGTCCGGGAACATCTCCTTGTAGGGCAGCGTGGAGTGGCCGACGGTGCAGCCCATGTCGAGAATCCGCCGCGGCCTGAAGTCCGGCATGTTGCGCTTCAGGTAATTGCACACCGAACGCCCCATGTCGTCATTATCAGGGCCGGTGTACCCCATGGCGTAGAGGTACACGCCGCGGTCGTACAGCGCACCGGCGGCGATGTCGTCTTCACAGACCTCGCTGCAGTAACCGCCGGGCATGCAGTGAATGTCGATGGCGCTGACGTAGCGCGGCGGCACAAAGCCTTCCGGAATCAGTAGCTCCGCGTTGGCCTCGGCGGAGAGGCGCCTCGACTTGTCGATCAGTTCGGGGAGCTGTCGCTCGATGCTGACGTTGGTCGCCTCCCAGAGCAGCTCCTGAGCGACCCGGTTGGTCGAGGCGTACAGTTTGAAATAGGGATCTCCGACCATGCTGTCGCGAATTTCCGCGCGGTTTTCCGGGCTGCGCCCGTGCTCGCGCCGGTAGCGTTCCGATGCGCGCTTCTCATAGACGGGCTGCAGTCCCGGCAGCAGGGACTGCTGGATAAACCCTTTCAGGCTCTTGGCAAACTCCTGGCGCGATGCCTCGTCGTGCGTGGTCTGCGGCAGTGCATCGTGTCCGGCTTGTTGAAAGCAGTTCAGCATGGCGACCTCTCTTGCCGTTGGTGGGGTGCGCTGGGGCGCGGCATCGGCAAAGCCCGAGCCACCGGACAAAGATAGCCCCTCAGCAAGCCACGCGCACTGATAAAAGTCAGCCTGTCGCGGGGATATCGGCTTGAATAGCAGATATCGCGAACTGCGATGAGTCGGCGCCGCCTGTATCTCCAGCGGGCAGGCCGTGACTCAGTGCACGCTGCCGAGCGCGCGGACCTCCTCCAGGTCGTGAATGCATACCGACTGCGGCGATGGCATGGACAGTGTGCCCGCAGCCTTGAGCCGTGCGAGGGTGCGGATGATGGTTTCCGAGGTCAGACCGAGGTAGTCGGCGATATCCAGACGCGTCATCGGCAGGTCGATGCGCTCCGGGCTCGCCCCGGGCAGGCGGTCGAGCAGCTGCATCAGGAATGAACAGATCTTCTCGTGGGCTTTTTTCTGCCCCAGCAGGTAAAGCTGGTCGAAGGTCAGTGCCAGGACCAGCGACTGCAGTTCCTTGATGTTCTTCTTGAGTCCGGGCAGCTCCTCGGCGAGGTTGAACAGGGTGCGCTGGGGAAATTCGTGCCAGGTCGCCGGCGTGAGGCTGCGCACCGCATACTCGAACACGGTCGAGTTCGACAGGCCGATGAAATCGCCGGCAAACACGAAAGCCAGGATCTGCCGGCGCCCGGAGCTGGACAGGCGCTCCACCGCGGCGACGCCCGCGATCATGTTGAAGACGCGGTCGTGGGGGCTGTTCTGCCGGCACAGGTACTGATGCTCCGCTGCGTGCCGTGTGCGGGCAATGGCGGACAGCCGCGACAGCTCCCCGGGGGCGAGATTCCTGAACAGCGGGCAGGCGGTATCGAAGCCAGCCTCGCCACGGTATTCAGGGTCGCGATCCATGTGCCTGGGGTCTCCTCGTGCAGTGCATCGTTCTGACAGCACAGGGTAGGGCAGACAGGGGCGCTGCGCTAGCCTGCAGGCTCACCGACCGGGATCTTGCGCCGACGGTCGCGGGGCTTTACGCGGCTCAGGAGAGGCCGAGTACCCCCGGGGAGAGCGCGGCGCCCGGATCTGTCGCGCGCTTGATGGCGTCGATCAGCGCCCGGGACGGCGGCGACAGGGTCGAGGCATAGGGATAGGCTTTTCCGACCTGGAAGTGACTGGCGCCGTGGGCCGCATACAGCGCGATGAGGTCTTCCTTGAGATGGTGAACATAGGCGCGCGCCTCGGGGTTGGCCGGATACGCAGGCAGGGCCTCGAGGTAGTCGGCGGGGACCACGGCGCGGTGATAGGCGCTGGTCTCGTCCGGCCAGTAAAGCGCCAGTTCGTACAGAAATCCAGACGAGCCCACCGTGGCGAACATGCTGCCGTGCCAGATGCCAAGGCGCGTCATGTCTGCCGCGCGCTCGCCGAAAAAAGCCTCCAGCGCAGCGTGGAATGCCTGCGTCCGCGAATGGGGCAGGATGCCGTGCAGGGGCACCCAGCGCTCGCCCTCGGGGCCGAGCGTGTTGAAGAACGGCGCAAAGGGCATGCCGCGTATCACCGCGGGCACCGTGGCGGGGATCTCGCGGCCAAGGCCCATGACCAGCTCGCGAATCCGGTGCAGCCTGAGCTCCGCCTCGGCCTTGCCCACGCCCTCGACAATATAGTGCGTCATGTAGGCGGAGCGGCTGATGACGCGGCGGGCAGACACTGCCGAGCGCACCAGCTGCTTCACCCCGTCGAGCCAGGACGGTGAGGTGGTGAGGATGGACATGGCCACCTTGAGGGTGTTGCCGGCGCTGTCCTGGCGGGCGATCTGGCCGCGGGACAGGGCACCGTCGAGGGCGCAGTGAGTATCCTCCAGGCGCTCCAGCGCGATGCGTCGCATGGACTCGTGCATGGCGTCGAAATCGGGAAAGGCGAAGGACGCGGTCGCGTGTGCGGCGCGACGGCGCAGCAGGGGCAGGGTAACCCGCGCCTTGATGCCCAGCGCACCGCAGTCCCCGGTGAACAGACCGGTGAGATCAGGGCCGGCATGGCGCAGGAAGGGGCCGCCACCCGCAGCCGCCGATCCAGTCTGCAGGAGACTGCCGTCGGCCAGCACCACATCCAGCGATTGCACGGACTGGGCAGAGATGCCGTGCGCGCCGGAACCGTGGCTGATGGTGTTCTGCGCAACCGAACCGCCCACGGTGGCGAGCAGGCCGGAGAAAGGCCCCCAGAAGGGCGTGCGCAGGTCGCGCTCGTCGAGGGCGCGCTTGAGCGCCTCCCAGGTCACCCCGGCCTCTACCGTGACGTAGGCGTCCTGCTCATTGATCTCGACAATGCGATTGAGCTGGCTGAGGTCGAGGAGTACCTGCCCTGCGTCCCGCGGCAGGTAGCCATCGGTGTAGGAGGCGCCGCCGCCCCGGACCGAGATGGCCGCGCCGTGCTCATGGCAGCAGCGCGCGACCGCCTGCAGTTCATCCACCGTTTCCGGTTGTACCACCGCCGCCGGTATCTCGAGCGCGCGGTAGACATCGGTATACAGCGCTTCGGCGGCATCGCCACTCAGCAGGCGGTCCTCGCCGACGCATGCCGCGAGTCCGCTGCGCAGGGCCTGCGCCATGTCGCCTGTCGCTTCCGCGCGGCCTGGTCTTGCCCCGCCATTTTCCACGCGCGCATCTGTCTGACCCTGAGTCATGCCGCTATTCTCCTGTTGTCGCCTTGCATGACTATAGTCGGTGTCACGTTTTTGCCACCATGACAATTGTCATGGCCGCTGCGCACGTGCCCGGTATTCTTGCCGCATACGGATAGTCCTGCAGAGCGTCCCGGACGCGTCTGCGCGGCGGACTGAACCGGAGAGGATAGTGATGGCAACTCTCGATACTGCGGTGGTGGGCGGCGGTCTCGCTGGATTGACTGCGGCGCTGGCCCTGGCGCAGCGTGGCCATCGGGTCACCCTGTACGAGGCGGCGCGCCAGTGGGGCGAGGTGGGTGCGGGCATTACGCTGGCCCCGAATGCCATGCGCGGCCTCGATTACGTCGGCGTCGGTGATGCGGTGGCCGCGGCGGGCACGGAGCCGCGTCAGCAGACCATTGCCCACTGGCAGAGCGGGCAGGTGCTGCTGTCGCTGGACAGGTCCTACGTGCGCAAGCGCTACAGCGCGGCCTATGTCTACATCCACCGTGCCGACCTGCACCGCATACTGGTCACCGCGGCGGAGGACGCGGGCGTAGACATCCGGCTTGCATATCGGCTGGCGTCGGTGGATGCGGGGGATGGCAGTGCCACGCTGGCGTTCGAGAACGGACACAGGGCCCGGGCAGACCTGGTGGTTGCGGCGGATGGCCTGCATTCACAGGTGCGCAGGCAGTTTCGCATCGAGTCGCCGCATTTTACCGGGCACGTGGCCTACCGTGCACTGGCGCCGGCAAGCGCCGCCATCCAGCCGCTGATCGACCAGCCGGGCATGCACATCGGGCCGGGAAAAATGGTGGTGCGCTATCCGCTGCGCGGCGGAAGCCTGCTCAACCTGGTGTTCTTCGCCCGTCAGCAGGGCTGGACGGAAGACGGCTGGTCCATTCCCGCGCGTGCCGACGAGCTGTCTTCGCTGTTTCAGGACTGGTGTGAGGATGTGCGGACATTGACCGCGGCAGCGGCGCCAGAGACGCTGTTCAAGTGGGCGATCAACGCGCATCACCCCCTGGCCGACTGGACCCTGGGCGACACCGTGGTGCTGATCGGTGACGCGGCCCATGCCATGACGCCGTTTCTGGGGCAGGGCGCCGCCGCGGGTATTGAGGATGCCGCGGTACTCGCCCGCGCGCTGGACGCGGCCGGCAGCCCTGGAGAGGCGCTGGCGCGCTATGCCGCGGCGCGCATGGAGCGCACGCGCTTCATCCAGGCGGAATCCAATGCCAATGCCGACCGGCTGCAGGGCCCGGAATCCGAGCTTTACGGGCTGGGCAACCTGCGCAACGAGGAGACCCTGGGGCTGTTTGCCTACGACTGTACTGCCGTCGCCGTGTAACCTTCAGCGCTACGTTACCCCGGCGTCTGCCGCCATCTGGCGGAACGTCAGGTTGATTCGCGGCGTCGATACCCTGCGCGTGGGCGGCAGACGGTGCAGCCAGTGGCGCTGCGTCTCGCCCCGCATGACCAGCAGGCTGCCGTGCTCGAGTTCCAGCGAGACCGTCTCCCGGCTCGTTCGGTGCCTGAAGGCAAAGCGTCGCTCGGCACCCAGGCTGACCGAGGCAATGGCGCCGCCGGGCACGAGATCGCGCTCGCCGTCACTGTGCCAGCCCATGCCCTCGCTGCCGTCGCGGTAAAAATTGAGCAGGCACGCATCGAAGCGCTCGCCCGCCGCGTCCTGCACCAGGGCGCGCAGCTCGCGCAGTGTGTCCGTCCAGGGGCGCGCAGTGCGGGTGACGCGGGAATAGGTGTAGCGGAAGGGGGCATCGCCATACCACGCTACCTTGCGCGCCGTGACAATGCGCTTGCCGAACATGACGACCTGGTCCTGCTGCCAGGCGATCTCCCGCTGCAGTGACTGCATGCAGCTATCGGCCGTTTGTGGTGGTATCACGGGGCCGTGGTAGTGCACCGTGCCATCCCGCGGCAGCAGGTTGCCGAGGTCGCAGAAGCTGTCGCGGAAAAGATCCATGGGGCCGCGTGTCTCAGGCGGACGGGTGCAATCGGTGGCTCATGCGGCCAAGTATGACGGAGTGTGGCCACGCAGCCCAGAAAAGGCGCTCACACGGCGCGGGTATCACGCCGTCTCCCGGTCGCGCTGCGCCGACTCCCAGCCAATCAATGCGGCCTTGCGCGGCAGGCTCCAGCGGTAGCCGCCCAGCGCGCCGCTGGCGCGAATGACGCGGTGGCAGGGAATCAGCACCGCGACCGGGTTGCTGCCAATGGCCGACCCCGCCGCGCGCGCGGCACCCGGCTTGCCCGCCGCCTGCGCAATAGCGGCGTAGGTCGCGAGGCGTCCGGGTGGCACGCGCAGCAGGCTCTCCCAGACCTTGAGCTGGAATGGCGTGCCGTTGAGGTGAAGCGACACCGGTCCCGGGGATTGTGCGGTTCGATTGAACCAGGCCAGGGCGGCGCTGTGATGGACATCTTCACGCGTCTCGAACGCAGCGCAGGGAAAGCGCTGCGCAAGAGCCTCCAGGGCGTCCCGCTCGCCGCCATCGCCCAGGAAGCTGAGGCCGCAGATGCCCCGCGGTGTCGAGGCTATGAGAACGCGGCCAAAATGCGTGTCATGCGTGGCCACGCGGATCGTCAGGGCGGCGCCGCCGCGGCGGAATTCCCCCGGGGTCATGCCGTCGATGGAGACGAAGAGATCGTGCAGGCGACCGCTTCCCGATAGTCCCGCGCCATAGGCCGCCTCATCGATCGTGGCATCGCCCGCGAGCAGCGACCTGGCGTGCTCCAGCGTCAGGTACTGCAGGAATTTCTTCGGGCTGACGCCCGCCCAGGCGGTAAAGACACGCTGAAGATGCGCCGGGCTGAGCTGCACCGCGTCGGCGACCTGCGCCAGTGACGGCTGTTCGCCATGGTGCTGCTGCAGGTACTCGATCGCTCTGGCGATGCGCTGGTAGTGGGCGCTGGATGGCATGGCATCTATCCGGGGGCAGGGCTTCTGATGGTGCTTACTGTAATCCTCCGGCATACCGCATAACACCCGATTCTTGCGATGATCGCGCGGCACGCGCGCTGGATGTCCCGAGGAACATCTCGTGGCAGCGGTGGGCTGTCGTGTATCCTGACCTCTGGAATGCCATCGGGAATAACGAGGAGCAGCCGCAGTGACGGTTCAGTGGATCTGGTTTGGCGCGACCCTCGTCCTGGTGGCGATGACACTGCTGCCGCTGTCGCGCATCACCGCATGGTGGGTGCGCGGGCTGGACTTTCCCCGACTGCAGCTGTCCGCGCTGGCCCTGGCACTGCTTGCGGCCGGGATTGTCATCACGACGCTGGACGGGCTGACGCCCCTGGTGCTCAGCGGCCTGGCACTGTGCGTCGGTTGCATTGCCTTTCACGCCTGGTGGATTCTGCCCTATACCCCACTGTGGCCGACGGAGGTGCTCGATGCCAACGGCGCCCGTCCCTGCCTGCGTCTCCTGAACGCCAATGTCCTGACCTCCAATCGCGGGGCAGAGCGTTTCCTGGCGCTGGTGCGATCCAACAACCCGGACATTGTGGTCACGCTGGAATCCGATGCCTGGTGGCAGGAGCATCTGGACACGCTGCAGGATGACTATCCCTACAGCGTCAAGGTGCCTCTGGACAACCTGTATGGCATGCACCTGTATTCGCGGCTGCCCCTCAGTGATACCGAGGTGGCCTGGCTCGTGGAGGATGACGTGCCCTCCATCCATACCTGCGTGCAGCTCTCCGACACGCTGGACCTGCGCCTGCACGTGCTGCACCCGGTACCGCCCAGTCCGACCGAAAACGAGGAATCGACGGAGCGCGATGCCGAACTCGTAGTGGTTGCGCAGTCCGTCGCAAAGGGGACCGGTCCCGTTGTTGTCACCGGTGATCTGAACGACGTTGCCTGGTCCACAACCACGCGTCTGTTTCGCAAGATCAGCGGGCTTCTCGACCCCCGGGTCGGGCGGGGCATGTACAACACCTTCCACGCCGACTACCCGTTTCTGCGCTGGCCGCTGGATCACCTTTTCCACAGCGAGCATTTCACGGTGAGCGAATTGCGCCGCCTGCCGGGATTCGGCTCGGATCACTTCCCGCTGCTGGTAGAGCTGTGTCACCAGCCCTTGCGGGGTGAGGCGCAGGAGGGCCCGGAGGAGGATGCCGACGATCAGGAGCTGGCGCGAGAGAAGGCAGCGGCCAAGCCTGTCTCGCCATCGGATGTGCCGACACCGGGGCGCCAGGGGGACAAGCGGTGTCTGTACGGCGCCCGTCGGATATGTCATCTTGTATGACAATATATAGAATAATGCCGGCAGCGGCGGCCCGTCCGTTGCCGCGATGACACCGCTGGGAGGCCCCATGAAACGATGGCTTGCAGGCACGCTGGTCCTTGTGGGGTCCGTCGCGGCCCTGGTCTGGGTGTTCCGCGCAGAGGCATTGCTCGCCCTCGTGGCCTATCGCAGCGCGGCCGACCCGGTGGCGGAGAACCGTCCCATCGACTGGCAGCAGCCCCCGCCGGCGCGCGTTGCGCGCAGCGATGTCGCGCCGCCGAATATTGTCTTTATCGTCCTCGATGATTTCGGTATCAACGACCTGTCGGCATTCGGTGGCGGTGTGGCCGGTGGTCGCGTCGGCACGCCCAACATCGATCGCCTGGCGCGTGAGGGGGCGTCCTTCACCCAGGCCTACGCGGGGAGCGCCACGTGTGCACCCTCGCGCGCCATGCTCATGACCGGACGCTATCCCACGCGCACGGGATTCGAATTCACGCCGATGCCCCCGGGCATGGGGCGCGCCCTGAGCGTGATCACTGGAACCGGCAACAACGGCCTGCCGCCGGTGCTGTATGACGCCGAGGCCGCCAAGGAACTGCCGGATTTCGAGGCCATGGGACTGCCTGCCGATGAGGTGACCGTCGCCGAAATACTGCAGGACGCAGGCTATTACACCGCGCACATCGGCAAGTGGCATCTGGGCCGCGGGCCGGGGTCGCGCCCGAATGACCAGGGCTTTGTTGACAGCCTGCTGATGGCCAGCGGTCTGTACCTGCCGGAGGAGCATCCGCAGGTAGTCAACGCGCGTCTCGACTTCGACCCAGTTGACCGCTTCCTCTGGGCCCGGATGCGCCACGCCAACAGCTTCAACGACAGCGAGTGGTTCTCGCCAGGCGGCTACCTCACCGACTACTGGACAGATGAAGCGATCCGCGTCATCGAGCGCAACCGGGAGCGGCCTTTCTTCCTCTACCTGGCGCACTGGGGTACCCACTCCCCCCTGCAGGCCACCCGGGCCGACTACGACGCGGTCGGCGACATCCGGCCCCATCGCCTGCGCGTCTATGCGGCCATGGTGCGCGCGCTGGATCGCAGCGTGGGTCGCATTCTCGATACCCTGAAGGCCCAGGGTCTGGATGAGCAGACCCTGGTCGTGCTGACCAGCGACAACGGGGCGCCGGGATACATCGGTCTTGCGGATCTCAATGCGCCGTACCGCGGCTGGAAACTGACGCTGTACGAGGGCGGACTTCGCGTGCCGCTGTTCATGCGCTGGCCGGGCGCCATTCCACCAGGTCGCGAGGTGCCACACCCGGCCGGGCATATCGATGTCATGCCAAGCCTTGTCGCCGCTGCAGGGGCTGCGCTCCCCACCGACCGGGCGATCGACGGTCGCAGCCTGCTGCCCCTGGCCCGCGGTGAAAGCGATGACCCCGTGCACGAGGCGATTTTCTGGCACAGTGACTATTACCAGGCGGTACGCGCCGGTGACTGGAAGCTGCAGCGCAGCGAGAGACCGGCCTTTTCGCGGCTGTTCAATCTCGCCGCCGACCCCACCGAGACACGGGATGTCGGCGACGCGCATCCGCAGGTGGCTCAGCGGCTGCACGACCTGCTGGATGCACACCTGGCCGGTCGTCGGCCGCCGCTCTACCCGAGCACGCTGCAGGGTCCTGCCGCCGTGGACAGGACGCTGGCCGAGCCGCTCGAGCCGGGCGACACCTGGGTCTACTGGCCCAACTGATCAGCCCGTGCGCCAGACCGTGCCCAGCGCCGGGGCGGGATGCACGGCGGGATGCAGCGCGTGCGCCATCAGCTCCAGACCGTCCAGCAGGCGCGGTCCGGGGCTGGAAAAAAAGGCATTGCCGTCGGCAACGTACAGGCGTTGAGACTGAATGGCCGGCAGTGCCCGCCAGGCGGGAGTGTCCTGAACTGCCGCCACATCGACCAGCGCCCGCTCGATACCAAAGCCACAGCAGGCGACAAAGGCGACCTCCGGCGCGGCAGCCGTTACCGTCTCCCAGTCGAGCGTGCGCGACGGCTGACCCGGCTGACCGAGCAGGTCGCGGCCACCCGCGAGAGTGACCAGTTCCGGGTTCCAGTGACCGCCGCTGAATGGCGGCAACAGCCATTCGAAAAAGGCCACCCCTGGACGCTCTGCCGGCGCAATGGTGAGGGAGCGTTCAGCCACGCGATCCCGCCTTGCGCAGAGTGCCGCCACCAGCTCACGGGCCGCGACCTCCCTTCCGGTGGCATCGCCGACGCGCTGGATATCCTCGAACACATTCGAGAGGGAGTTCGGCGTCAGGTCGATCAGTGCAGGTCCACCCGGAAGAGACCGGATAGCCTCGCGGACGTCCCCGGTCGCCACCGCGCAGACATCGCAGAGCGCCTGCGACACCACGATATCCGGTCGTGCCGCCGCCATTGCCTGCATGTCCAGGTCGTAGAGCGCGGTATTGTCGCCGAGATGGTCGCGCACGTAGGCATCGATGGCGTCGCTGGACGCGGTGTAGGGCACCCGGGTGCTGGTCATGCGCGGCAGAGTCTGCACGCCATCAGGGTAGTTGCAGCCGTGGGACACGCCGACCAGGTGCTTCTGCAGCCCCAGGGCGCAGACGATTTCGGTGGCGCTCGGCAGCAGCGAGACGATTCTCATGCGGCGGAGACACGCGCCGCGCCCCGGGCACGCGCCAGGGCGTGCAGGCCGAACAGCAGCGCAGTGTAAAGACTGTCCGCCAGCAGGGAGAGCCCGAGGAAGGGCAGGCCCGCCAGGTAGCAGGCAAGCAGGCCTTCCGGCGTTGTCGGGTAATAACCCGCAAGCCAGACACCGAAATTCGACAGCAGGTAGAAAACCCCTGCGCCGGCGACCACGGCCAGCGCAAACCGCCCGGTCGAGCGGCGCTGGGCGAGACAGAGGCGCCCGATGCCCGTCGCCAGCGCAAAGCCGGCAAGGACGCACAGCATGACTGCCGTCGGATACACCGCTGTGAAAAGAGTTCCCACGGCCAGCGGTGCCAGCGGGACCAGCCAGGCCGTCGTCCGGTTGCCGTAGGCACCGGCGTACAGGGCAGTAGCCCCGATACTGGAAACGCCGAAGGGATGCGGAAGCCAGTGGATGACCCAGGCGAGGGCAACAATGGTTCGATTCATGATTTCTCTCCTTACCAGCCGAAGTCGGTTCTGATGCCGACGACGCCGGCGCGGCCCCAGGTGCTGTAGCCCACCACATTCTCGTAGTCGGCATCCAGCAGGTTGCTGCCGCGGGCGTACAGCGTGACTGAGGGCGTCACGCGGTAGTGGGCGGTCAGCTCGAGCAGCCAGTACTCATCCAGCTTCAGTGTCTCTGCCGGCAGTGGGAAGGGCGGGAAGAAGCGGTCGAGGCGGGTGCCGCCATAGTCCGCGACCAGGGTTGCACTCAGCCTGTCGTCGCGGGACGCCATATTCAGGGACAGGCTCCCGGTGTGTTCCGGCCGGCGCAGTTCGACCACGCTGAGTCCGGCGCTGTCCTCCTCGGTGGCATCGGTGTAGGTGTAGGACGCCGCGGCGCTGAGTGTGTCGCTGATGCGCCAGTCTGCCGCGAGCTCCACGCCCTTGCGCTCGCTGTCGTTGTCGAGGTTCTGCGCCGTGGCGAAGGGGTTGCCTGGCAGGAAGACAAAACCGTTGATCTCGTCCTCCAGCTGCTGCAGGTAGAGCGTAGCCTCAAGCTTCAATGCGCCGCCGGCGAGGGTCCGGTCAATGCCGATATCGAAAGAGATCGACTGTTCCGGATCGAGATCCGGGTTGCCCACAAACTGATCGGCGAAGAAACCGAAGCGCTCGACAAACGTAGGGGTTTTCTGGCCGGTGCCGATATTGCCCCGCAGGCGCGTGTTATCGCCGAGCGGGTAGGCAAGGGAAAGACGGCCGGTGAGAGCATCGCCAAAGTCGCTGTAGTCGTCGTAGCGGCCGCTGAGCATCCAGGACAGGCCGCTGTCGCCGGTGTGCCGGTATTCGGCCATGGCGCTCTGCATGGTCATCGACTGATCCTGATTCGGGTCACCGAAGGAGACCTCGCCACGCTGGCGGAAATCGGTCTCCTCGCGCTCCAGCGCCAGGGTCAGTCCGCGTCCCTCGTCCAGGGTAATGTCAGACTGCAGCGTGACCGTGTAGCGGGAAGAGGATGTCGACGAGTCCTCCGTGCCATCCGCGAAGTTACGGTGATCGGAATCGAAGAACGCCGTGCGCGCCTGCCAGTTGACGGCGCCGTCGTGGGTCTCGAGGGTACCGACGAGCTGGGCGATGACATTCGCGCTCTCGGTGACGCGATCGGCATCCCCAGGCAGGCCGGTGGAGAAATCTGTCGGGTCAAACGCTGAGGTCGAGTCCGTACCGCGCAGGCTGGCCTGGAAGCCGATGGCGCCGTCATCGATGTAGCGCAGGCCGATGTGTCCCGAGGTCAGCTCGGCACCATCCCGCTCCGTGCCCACGCGGGAGATGTTCTCGCCGTCGGTGTCCAGCCGCTCGGCGTTGGCGTCCAGCGTCCACGGACCCTGCGTGAGCACGCCATTCGCGCCAATATTGCGGGTGTCGTTGTTGCCGCCCTCGAGGTAGGTGCTCGCGCTGCTCGCGCTGCCGCGGCCGCCCCGGGTGGAGATATTGACCACCGCGGCAATCGCCTCGCTGCCCCAGAGCGCGCTCTGCGCGCCGCGCACGATCTCGATGCGCTCTACCGCACCGGTCGCGAGATGCTCCCAGGGAAATTCGTCGCTGGTCGCCGGGTCGTTGGCGCGCACGCCGTCGATCAGGACAAGGACGTGATTGGCCTCGGCGCCGCGTACGCGCACCTGCGTCTGTGAGCCGGGGCCGCCGCTGCGGGAGACGGCGAATCCGGGCACGGTACGAAGGATGTCGGTGACATAGCGTACCTGCCGGCGCTCGATGTCATCGCGCGTGAACACCGACGTGGCGCTGCCGGTATGCCGGAGGTCGATGGGGACACGCGCCGCGGTCACGAGAACCTGTTCCATGGCCGCATCCGACGGCGGCAGGGTCTGGGCGAGGGTGAGGGTAGGGAGGGATGTTGTAATGGTGGCGGCCAGGACGGCCGGAAAACGGGTCTTCATGGTGATCTCCCACAGAATCCCCCGCTTCTGCATAGTGGTTCCGCGGCGGAAAACAGCAAGAGTTCATGCGAACCCCCGTCAATCGCCCGCCGCAATTGAACAGTGAATGAATGGCGGGCCGGTATCCGGACTCATGAGAGGCAGCTGTTAGCCGCATGCCGTGCCGATCGCCTTCCCACGCCAGTGGCGCAGTGACATTGTGATCGACGTCCTCATTTACCGTTGCGGGGGCAGTGACGGGATTGCCGCCTTGGCAGCGCACCGTCTTCCCGTTTAACCTGTATCCGAAAATGCAGGTTCACCCGTCAAGCAGGCACTCAGGGTACCGTATGCACAAAACCTCGACAAGACGGTGCGATAATTTCCCTGCGGGTTCGCCGTGTGCGCGGCAGCGCACCTACGGGGGCGGAATAATCGTGCATGCTGATACGTCGTCAGCAGTGTGGCAAAGCTGTGTGCAGCGACAGCCAGCAGGTCATGTCGCCCGACCCGACCGAGCATGACCCTGGTTGTCCCTCGATACAGCCAAACAGATTTTACGCGGAGGTATCCATGGATCCCGATGAAGTGATCAGGGCGCTGGTGTCTGTTGGCCTGGTGGTGACCATGAGTCTCGGCGCAAATTGCCAGGGCGCTGCCGGCAGCGTCCTCCAAACCGGTGCGGACAACCCGCTCGAGGTAATGACGCAAGCCGGGACTCTGCAGCCCCATACTGTGGCGGCGCCTGACGCCACGAAGGACTGAGGACTGCGCCCGGCCAGGCTCCTCAGGGCGTGGTCAGTGGAAACGCCGGATTCTCAACCCGGTCGAAACTTGCAAAGAACTGCCCGAGCCTGATACGGCTGCCATCGACTGACACCCCGTCATTGCCTACAAGGTCTGTAATCTTCGCCTGTCCCGCAAGCACGCGCAGCAGCATGGGGTGGCTGATGGTCAGCGTTGCGTCCGCGTTATCCGACAGCCCCTCGCGGAAATTCATTACCGCATTCTCGAGCAGAAGGGTGTACTCTGCACGCCGTTCCGGCACGCGAAGGTTGATCGTGATGACCTTGTCATCCGCCTTCTCCGGGTCGAGATTGGTCGCCATCGCCGTGAGGAACAGGTCAATGGGAATGGCACCGATCAGTCCGGCGCTGTCCGCAAGGCCGGCCATGGGCGCGATGCCGTTGCGCAATTCGTGGGCGCCGCTCAGGTACACGTCGCGCCAGGGGCCACTCTCGGCGAGATAGCCCAGCTGATCGTAGGCGCGGGCCAGCATGATGCGCCCGTCGGTATTCTCCGGGTCGGCAAACACCACGTGGTGGGCGAGGCGCGCGGACCACTGGAATGCGCCTTCACGGTAGGCGTCCCGGGCCCGCTCAAGAACGGCATCGGCGCCGCCCATGGCCTCCACATAGCGGACACTCTGGGATACGGGAGGGAGTGGGTCAAGATTCACCGGGTTGCCGTCGTACCAGCCGAAGTAGAACTGATACACCGCCTTGGCATTGTGCTTTAGGGTGCCGTAGTAATCCCGCGTGGCAAAGTTGTCGCGCAGCGCCACAGGCAGGGTGATGGCATCGGCTATCTCATTCGGCGTCAGGCCGCGCGCGGCGAGACGCATGGTCTGGTCGTGGGTGTACTTGTATATGTCGCGCTGCTTCTTCAGGTAGTCGTCGACGGCGTCGTTGCCGAATACCGGCCAGTGGTGGGAATTGAAAATGATCTCCGCCCGGCCGCCGAAGCGCAACAGTGCATCATCGATGTAGCCTGCCCACTTCAGGGCGTCGCGCACCTTGGCACCGCGCAGGGTGTACAGGTTGTGGAAGTTGCGCGAGAGGATCTCGGCGCCACACAGGGCCTCGTGCTCCGGCAGGTAGAACATGAACTCCGCCGGTGCCTCGGCCCCGGGCGTGTGCATGAACTCGAAGGTGACACCGTCAATAGTCATCGTGTCGGTATCGTCGTTCACCACAACGGTCGGCTGCACGATGGAGGCACTGCCGTCCGCCGGCTGCTTGCCGAGGCCCGTTCCGACGTGGCCGGTGGCGTCGCGCGGCAGGTTCATGCCGTACATGTACACGGCGCGGCGCATCATCACGCTGCCGGCGATGACATTTTCCGAAACGGACTCGCGCAGGAAGCCCTCGGGGGCCACGATGGGCACCTCACGCTCCGCCTGGTCTTCCCGGGACAGCACGCCAAGCACACCGCCGAAGTGATCGATATGACTGTGGGTGAACAGCACACCGGACACCGGGCGCTCACCGAGCACATCATTGACCAGCGCGAGCGCGGTGCGGCTGGTTTCTTCGACGGTGAGCGGGTCCACGACAATCCAGCCGGTTTCTCCCGCGATCACGGTCATGTTGGCGAGGTCGAAACCTCGGACCTGATAGATGCCCTCCCGGACCTCGAACAGGCCATGGATGTTGTTCAGGCGCGCCTGCCGCCAGAGGCTGGGGTTGATCGTGGCCGGCGCGTCGCCCTCCTGCCAGGCGTAGTCCTGTACTGACCACACCATCTTGCCGTCTTCGCCGGTGATTCTAAGGTTGTCGACGGTTCCGAGGAATCCCCGGCGGGCGTCCTCGAAATCGCGCTGGTCATCGAGCGGCAGAACGTCGGCCAGGGCGGCGTTGGCGCTGCGCGTCGCCGCGGCAGCGTCGCCAGGTCGGGTGCCGTCCCCATCGGCGAGAGAATTGGTACCGGAGGAGGGTGCCTCGCCGCCGCAGCCAATCAGGAAAACGGCAAGACAAAGGCCCAGGCAGAATTGTCGCATCGGCTCATCCTTCGTTCAGTGTCATGGGCGGTGCGCTGAGTATCTGGTGCAGTGCGCGGGCATGTTCCGTCGCCTCGTGTCCCAGAGACGTGAGAAACCCGCCATCGGGCTGGTCGATCAGCCCACGCTCGTATAGCCGCCTGGACGCGGCAACGAGGGGTGGCGGGGCGTCGCTGTGAATCTTCAGTCCGTGCTGCATGCTGTCGGGATCGAACTTCAGCAGCAACTCCATTTCGTCGGTCATGTCGCTATTGATCGCCATAGTACTCTTCTTATCGTGGTTGCCCTGCGGTTCCCTCTGAGAATAACCGAAATTGCACCGGTAGGGTCAATCCCGCCGACCTTCCGGAGCACCGAGCAGATGCTCCCGAACCTCCCCGATCTGCCGCTCCATCGTCGCCAGGCGCTGCGCCATATCTTCCCGCTCGCGCTGGGCCTGGTCGTCGCTTTCCCTGTGGAACTCACGCGTCATGACGTCGAGGATGGTGCCCACCATCATGTTCAGGAACACGAAAGCCGTGAGGAAGATAAAGGTGATGTAATAGATCCAGCTCAGCGGGAAGGTGGCCATGGTCTCGTACATCACGTCCGTCCAGTCCTCGAAGGTCGCTATCCTGAACAGCGTGAGCATGGAGATGGCGACATCGCCCCAGAGGGTCTCGTTGATCCGTGCGAAGAACAGCGAGCCCACCGCACCGTAAATGTAGAAGATAATGAACATCAGCAGGGCGATGTGCGCCATGCGCGGAATCGACTTGAGCAGGGCGTTGATCAGGGAGCGCAGCTCGGGCACCACGGACACCAGTCGCAGTACCCGGAACACCCGCAGCAGGCGCCCGATCAGCACCGCGTCAGCATTGTCGAGAGGGATGAGACTACCCACCACAACCAGCGTGTCGAAGATGTTCCAGCCGTCGGCAAAGAAGCGTTTGCGGTTGTCGCAGGCGAGGAAGCGCAGAATAATCTCCGCCAGGAAGAAGACCGTGATCGCGTTGTCGAGGTAGGGCAGAAGGCGATCCGCGATGCCGGGCAGCTCATAGGTCTTGGCGCCAATCGTGATCGCCGACAGTACGATTATGAAAATGACAGAGCCCTGGAAAAGGGGGCTCTGCTCGATCCGGTTGAGTGTGTGGGTCGCGCTGCCTGGTGACAATCTGGACATGGTGCTGCGGGCCTGACTGTGGGGAGAATGGCGCGCATTATACGTGGGCGCGTCGCGCTTGCAGGATCTCACCTGTTTTCTGCGTATCGCGGACTTCCGGCGGCATCGAGACAGCCAGCCCGGGCTGGCCGGTAGCGGAGAGTGTTTTTCCTTTACGCCAGCCCCCCCGTTGCTAGCTTGTCAGCAATGGACAGTTCCTACCGCCAGGCTTCTCCCGCCGACCTCGCGGCATCGCGACTCGCAGCCATACTCGATGCCACGGATGAGGCGGTGATCGAGACCAGCCTGGCAGGGATCATTAGCGGCTGGAACAACGGCGCCTGTCGACTGTTCAATTACACGGCGGATGAAATGCTGGGGCAGACGGTGGGCAGGCTGATTCCGGATGACTGCCGCCGCCAGGAAGAAACGCTGGCTGCCTGCCTGGCGCGGGGAGAAGCGCGGCCGGCCACAGAGACGCAGTACGTGAACGCCAGTGGCCGACGCCTCGATGTGTCGATACGCATCTCGCCGGTGTTCGGACCCGATGGCGGGGTCATCGGCGCGGCACGCCTTCTTCGCGACATCACCCGTGCGAAGCATCAGCAGCATGACTTCGAGAGGAGCCGCCGGCACTCTTCAAAGCCTACAGCGACACCCTGATCCACAAGCTCAACGAAAAAATGCTCCAGCTGGAGAGGGTCAACCAGACGCTGAAGGCCGAAATCGAGGAACGCGAGCGGGTGGAGGCGGCGCTGCAACGCAGCCAGCGACTCGAGGTGGCAGGGCGGCTCACCGGCGGACTTGCACACGACTTCAACAACTTCCTGCATGTCATTCTGATGAACGCCGACCTGATTGGCGCAGCGGAGGGACTGCCGCCTGAGCTGGCGGGTGCCCTGGACAGCATTGTGCAGGTGGGGACAGTGCCAGCGAACTCGTGCGCCAGCCGCTCGCATTCTCCGGTCGCCAGTCGCTCCAGCCGCTGGTGACCGACGGCAATGAACTCATTGAAAACACCAGCCGACTGCTTTATCTGCCCCAGGGTAAACAGATAACGCTGGTCCATAACCTCGATGCAGAGCCTGTACTGGCGAACGTCGACAAGGGCCAGCTTGAATCCGCCTCGGGCTCAGTATGGTCTACGGCTTCATGAAGCAGTCAGGCGGCATCGTGACAATCCTGCCGTCAGGCGTTTCCCCGGGCGGGGGGAGTGATGCCCGCAGGCTGTGTATAATTCGCGGATAAATCCTTTATTTAACATAATATATATTATACGCATATGTGGATAAAACGTGCGCCGGGGCGGAGTCGGTGCTTACCGCCATTTGAGCCGTACAGGGGCGCTCCAGCGACGACATTTCCTCAGCGGGACTCTTATTGCCGGCTTCCGAGCTGCTGGACGCCCGCGCGTCCGCGTCGACGACGAACGAGGCCCGCTGTAGATCGGATCCGATCAGCGCAGTCCGCGGCCCGATTCTAGTCGCCCGGACTCCAGTCTGGGATCGTGGTCTTTTACCGGCGCGCCCACGATGCCTGCCTGCCACCGTCCGGCTCCGCGCGTGCTACAGCCACTTGCGCGACTGCCCCGGTTGCTTTCCTGTGGGATGCCGCAGGAGGCAGTCCTCAGCGCTGGTCAGCGGGATGCTCATGGCGTTGCGAGCCCTGGCGTGCGGAGAACACATTGCGGCAAGCAAGTTGGTGGCAAGGAATGGCTGGGCTTGCTGGCGCCAATGGAATGACGCCGCTATATTTCACTTTAAATGCTGATAAATCCTAAATAAAAAAGTATGTTATAGAGTATTATTCAGGTTGATTCTGCGTTTTACCGCGACAGCGCTGCCTGTTGTACTGCTCTCGGCTCCGGCATGAAGCGCACTGCATAATTGGGTTATGTTAAATAAGGGTGCGCCATGGCCGATCTTTCTGTCGAGCCGCCATACGCTCGCTATTGACCGCCTCGACTGCGTGAGGCTCCACGGGCGGCGGCTGGTGCTTCATCAGGATGCCGACGAGCCGCCATAGCGTTCGAGCACCTTGCGAACAGCGGCCAGGTAGCGCGCGCCGAACAGGTTCAGGTGGTTCAGGAGGTGATACAGGTTGTACAGCGGCGCCCTCTCCCGCCAACCCTCATCGCAGGCGCTGCAGGATTCGTAGGCAGCGTAGAAGGCGGGATCGAAACCGCCGAACAACAGGGTCATCGCCAGCTCCGCCTCATGCCAGCCATAGTGAGCGGCGGGATCAATCAGGGCGGGTTGCCCGCTTTGCGTGCAGGCGATGTTCCCACCCCACAGGTCGCCGTGAATCAAGGCGGGAGGCTGCCCGGGTATCCAACCCGGCAGCTTGTGGATAATGAGCTCGAGGCGGGCATTGTCTTTTGCATCAAGGTAAGCCGCGTCCACCGCCAGGCGGGCCTGGTGGCGCAGCCTGGCGTCGGCAAAGAAGTCGTATCCACTGCGCAGTCGTGGATTCGGCTGGGTTGTCATGCCGCAGTAATTGTCTTCAGCGAACCCAAAGGTGTCGGCGCTGCAAGCGTGAAGCGAGGCCAGCTGCTCCCCCAGTGTGCTCCAGTAGTCGCTGCCCCGCTGTCCATCCAGCCACTCCAGCAGCAGGTAATCGGCTGAGCTGGCGAGCACGGTCGGGGTTGCGATCGTCCGGGTGGCGGCAATGGCGTCGAGTCCACGGTGCTCACTGGGGTAGAGATTGGCAGGGACACTGCCGCTGGCTGTGGCCGACAGCCCCGCGCATTTGGCAAACAGCAGGTCCCCGCTGTTCAGCTGCACGCGCAGTGCATTGCCGCCCAGGAAGGTGGCGTCTACCACCTCACCTAAGCCGAGCGCAACGATAGCTTCCAGCAGGGATGCCGGAAGGGTCGCGATCATGCCCTGTCGGCCAGTTTGCGGTAGAGGCTGCGAACGCTGATGCCGGCCGCACGCGCGACGGCCTCCTTGTTATTTGCAAAATGTTGCATAAGAAAGTCCAGGTGCCGACGCTCCACGTCCCGCAGTGTGCCGACCTCCCCTTCCCCTGCCACCCCTGCGTCTCGGCCCCGGGCAGACCTTGAGTCAACCCCGCCCTGCCCCGTCAGGCCCGTGATGGCCCGCTCTACCACACCGCGATCAATCACGTTGGAATTGCTGATGATGGAACAGCGGGTCACGATATTGCGCAGTTCCCGCACATTGCCCGGGTAGGCGTGGGTGCGCAGTCGCTGTATGGCCGATTCGGTAAAGTGCAGCGCCCGCCCCTGCCCCACGGCCTTGAGAAAGGTGTTCGCAAGCAGGGAAATGTCTTCCGGGCGCTCCCTGAGTGCCGGAACCCGCACGGGGAAGACATTGATGCGGTAGTAGAGATCCTCGCGAAAGGAGCCGTCCGCCACCATCCCGGACAGGTCCTTGTGCGTGGCACAGACGAGGCGAAAATCCGCGTGGCGCACGTCAGTGCTGCCCACCTGACGATAGGTGCCCGTCTCTATCAGGCGCAGGAGCTTGACCTGTAGCGGCAGCGGGACATCGCCGATCTCGTCCAGAAACAGCGTGCCGCCGTTGGCGGCCTCGACCAGCCCTGCCTTGTGGTAGTTGGCGCCGGTAAAGGCACCCCGCACGTGGCCGAAGAGTTCGCTTTCAAACAGCGTCTCCGTCAGCCCGGCGCATTCCAGCGTCACCATCTGCGCGCGGTGGCGCAGGCTGTTGCGGTGCAGGGTGTGCGCTGCCAGCTCCTTTCCGGCCCCCGATTCCCCTGCCAGCAGGACCGCGACGTCGGACCGCGCGACCCGGGAGATCATGGCGAGCATGTCGTTGAACGCCGGGGACTGCCCGGCCATGTCCTGGTTTGCCGCCTGCTCCCCGGCCGTGGGCAGTGGCCGCAGCAATTCAATGAAGAACTGCAGCTCCCCCTGCTGGTCGGTGATCGGCAGCATCTCGACGTCCACGTGCTCGCGGCCTTTCGGTGTCTCGTGAATATGCAGCACCCGTTCACGTGCTCCGGAGGCCGTGGCGGCTGCCAGCGGACAGGTTTCCCCCGCCTGGTCGCAGGGCCGGTCGTAGCCGTGGGAGACGGCGTAACAGCGCGGCAGGTCGGCAGTAGCTTCCGGCATACCGAATGCCTCCCGGTAGCGGTCGTTGGTGGCCAGTATCTCGTAGTTGCGGCTCACGAGAATGGCGGGGCTTTCATAGCCGTCGAGCATGCGGGCGTAGGTAGGATCCATGTCGCTTGCAATGAG